>CAZHCX010000046.1:0-9040 GCA_964531445.1 uncultured Clostridium sp.
TAATTCAAGGAAAACCAAATATTTTAGAACTTGAAGATGGTTGGACAATAATAACTGAAGATGGAAGTATGGCAGCTCATTACGAAAATACAATTTTAATTACAGAAAAAGAGCCAGAAATATTGACAATGCTTTAAAATTAATGTATAATATAATAGTTATTATTCAATGGGAAAATGTGAGAAATAATAATAAAATGCTCTATAGGAGGGGATATTTTGGCAAAGGAAGATGTTATAGAAGTAGAAGGAACAGTAGTGGAATCACTACCAAATACTAATTTTAAGGTAGAACTTGAAAATGGACATCAAGTATTAGCTCATATTTCAGGAAAGCTTAGAATGAATTATATTAAAATTCTACCAGGAGACAAAGTTAAATTAGAACTTTCACCATATGACTTAAGCAAAGGTCGTATAACATGGAGAGCAAAAT
Source organism: uncultured Clostridium sp. (assembly GCA_964531445.1). Classification (GTDB taxonomy): domain Bacteria; phylum Bacillota; class Clostridia; order TANB77; family CAG-508; genus CAG-269. The sequence goes on from CAZHCX010000046.1 coordinate 436, forward strand.
AATAGTAAAAAATTAACCCAATATATAAAACCCAAAAGGTAAAAAAATAGGAGGTGCAAATCATGAAAGTAAGACCATCAGTAAAAAAAATATGTGACAAATGTAAAGTAATCAAAAGAAAAGGTGTAATTAGAGTTATATGCGAAAACCCTAAACACAAACAAAGACAAGGATAATTAATTTAGTTTATAACACAAATAGGTAGCGGCTGTGAGGTATTTTTTAATACTAAACATATCGATTTGTGTTTATATATATGTCTTAAAGATATCTAAAGACCCGAAAGCAAGGGTGCATTTCACCTTTAGAGAAAATAAGGACAATCATTTATATTTAAAAAATTTTGGAGGTGCAAAATAATATGGCTCGTATAGCAGGAGTAGATCTACCTAAAGAAAAAAGAGTAGAAATAGGACTTACATATATTTATGGAATAGGATTAACAAGCTCTCAAAAAATTCTAGCAAAAGCTGGTATCAATCCAGACACTAGAGTTAAAGACTTAACTGATGATGAAGTTAATAGCATAAGAAAAGTTATTGATGAAGCATACACAGTTGAAGGTGATTTAAGAAGAGAAGTTGCTTTAAATATAAAAAGACTTACTGAAATCGGATGCTACAGAGGATTAAGACACAGAAGTGGATTACCAGTAAGAGGACAAAGAACTAAAACTAATGCTAGAACTAGAAAAGGTCCTAGAAAATTAGTTAGCAAATCAAAAAAATAAGATGTAAATCGATAGAAATTACCTAAAAAAATGAAGGAGGGAATTTTAAAAAATGGCTAATAATAAAACAACAAGAAAACCAGTAGCTAGAAGAAATAGAAAAAACATAGAAAAAGGTGCTGCTCATATTCATTCTAGTTTTAACAATACAATAGTTACAATAACAGATACACAAGGAAATGCAATTTCTTGGGGAAGTGCCGGAGAATTAGGATTCAAAGGATCAAGAAAAAGCACACCATTCGCTGCAGGACAAGTAGCTGAAACAGCTGCTAAAGGAGCAATGGAACACGGATTAAAATCTGTAGAAGTATTTGTTAAAGGACCTGGAGCTGGAAGAGAAGCTGCAATAAGAGCACTTCAAACAGCAGGTTTAGAAATAAGTGCAATTAAAGACGTAACACCAATACCACACAATGGATGTAGACCACCAAAAAGAAGAAGAGTGTAATTAAAATAAATAAAACGAAACGAAGTTTAAAGAAGGGAGTTTTAAAATGGCAAGATATAAAGACGAACAATGTCGTAGATGCCGTAGAGAAGGACAAAAATTGTTCTTAAAAGGTGAAAGATGCTATACAGATAAATGTAGTATCTCAAGAAGAAATTATGCACCAGGACAACACGGACAAAAAAGAGCAAAACTATCTGAATACGGTACACAATTAAGAGAAAAACAAAAAACAAAAGCATATTATGGAGTTGGAGAAAAACAATTCAGAAAATATTTTGAAATGGCTTCAAACAAAAAAGGTGTAACAGGTGAAAACTTATTACAAATATTAGAAAGTAGATTAGACAACGTTGTTTACAGATTAGGATATGGAACATCAAGAGCACAAGCTAGACAATTTGTAAATCACGGACAATTCGAAGTTAATGGTAAAAAAGTAGATATACCATCATACTTAGTAAAAGTAGGAGATGTTATTTCTGTAAGAGAAAGCAAAAAAGACAACTCTACAATTAAAGCTAATGTTGAAGTTAATGCTTCAAGAGTTGTTCCAGCTTGGTTAGAAAGAGATAACGAAAAATTAAGTGGTAAAGTAGTTAGATTATCAGCTAGAGAAGATATCGATCTTCCAATAGAAGAACATTTAATAGTAGAACTTTACTCAAAATAATAGTTTTTAGAAGTAAGGATAAAGGTTTAGTCAAAACTTTAAAATTTTACTTAAAAAAAACCATCATAAAGTTTTTAAATAGTTTGAGAATAGTCTCAATTTAGGAGGTAAAAATGATAGAATTTGAAAAGCCAAATATTGAATGTCTAGAAATTGATGAAGCTAATAATTATGCCAAATTCGTATGTGAACCATTAGAAAGAGGTTACGGTGTAACAATCGGAAATTCATTAAGAAGAATATTACTTTCATCACTTCCAGGATGTGCTATAACAAGTGCAAAAATAGAAGGAGTATTACATGAATTTTCAACAATACCAAACGTAGTTGAAGATGTACCAGAGTTAATAGTTAACCTAAAAAATGTAAGACTAAAATTCAATGAAAATGAAGAAAAAGTTTTAAGAATAAACTTTAAAGGCGAAGGAGAAGTAACAGCTGGAGATATACAAACAGATGGAACAGTTGAAATATTAAATCCAGATTTACATATCGCAACAGTTGCAGAAGGTGGAAGCCTTGTAATGGAAATGACTGCTGATAGAGGAAGAGGATATAATTCATCTGAAAAGAACAAAAAACCAAACCAAGACATCTCTGTACTTCCAATAGATTCAATTTACACACCAGTAAAAAAAGTAAACTATCATGTAGAAAACACTAGAGTTGGACAAATGGTAGATTATGACAAATTAACTATTGAAGTATGGACAGATGGAAGCCTAAAAGCACATGAAGCTTTAAGTTTGGCTGCAAAAGTAATGACAGGACACTTAGAATTATTCATAGATTTATCTGAAACAACTAAAAACACACAAGTAATGGTTGAAAAAGAAGAATCTAAAAAAGAGAAAGTTTTAGAAATGTCAATCGAAGAATTGGAATTGTCAGTTAGATCATACAACTGCTTAAAGAGAGCTAATATTTCTACAGTTGAAGATTTAATAAGCAAATCTGAATCAGAAATGATGAAAGTTAGAAATCTAGGAAAGAAATCATTCGACGAAGTAACAGCAAAATTACATTCATTAGGATTAGATTTTGCACAAGAAGACGAATAGAAGGAGGGAAAAGAATTGGCTACAAATAGAAAATTAGGTAGAACTACAGATATAAGAATGGCAATGTTAAAAAACTTAACAACTGATTTATTAGTACATGGAAAAGTTGAAACAACATTACCAAGAGCAAAAGAAGTTAAAGCAATCGCTGATAGTTTAATATCACTTGCAATAAAAGAAAAAGATAACTTTGAAGAAGTAGAAGTAAAAGTTGTTAAAGCTAAATTAGATTCAAAAGGTAACAAAGTTACTGAATTAGCAAAAAGCAAAAATGGTAAAGAATTCTTAAAAGTAGTTAAAGAAGAAACTACAGAAAAAAGACAAAAAGATATGCCATCTAGATTAAATGCTAGAAGAAAAATGATGAATAAATTAAATAAAGTAAAAGACGCTGAAGGTAACAATATCGACGTACCTGCAAAATTATTCAACGAAATCGCACCAAAATACGCTGGTAAAAACGTAGGTGGATATACAAGAATAGTTAAAGCTGGACCAAGAAGAGGAGACGCAGCTGAAGTTGCTATATTACAATTAATATAATGAAAAAACATCCTAAGGGGTGTTTTTTTGTTCAATGGTCAAAGGGGACGGTTCTAACTGACCATTTTTTGGTTATTTAGAATTTTATAAGACTTAAATATAATAGGAAAAATAAGAGGAAAAATGGAAAATAAAGCTATAAACTACGAAATACAATATTCAAAAATAAAAAATATATACATACACATAAAAGATGGAAAAGTAATAGTAAAAGCACCAAAAAGAGTAAGCAAAAAGCAAATAGAAGAAATAGTAAATCAAAAGAAAGAATGGATAATAAAATCATTAGAAAAAGAATCAAAAAGAAAAGAAAAAGAACCATTATATACATTAGAAGAGTTTAAAGAAATAATAGAAAAAAACGTAAATGGGCTTGTAAAAACAACAGGATTACAGCCAAACAAGGTAAGAATAAGAGACATAAAATACGCATGGGGAAGCTGTTCAAAAGACAGAAATATAACATTAAACTATAAACTAATATCATATAGTGAAGATGCAATAAGATATGTAATTATACATGAATTATGCCATATAAAACATATGAATCACTCAAAAGAATTTTGGGGATTATTAGAAAAATATATGCCAAATTATAAAGAGGTAAAAAAAGAATTTAAATAATGTCCATTTTTTATACGAGGTTTGTTCCTTAAATTTTGTTCCTTAACGTCGTTTATAAAATGAACATTAACATAAAATAACAATTCATAAAAGTACCAAAAATTTTAAAAAGCATATAATACAGTAAAGAGGAGGCATTAATTTAAAATGTTTGAATTCTTATTAAAAGCAATATTTTGGACTTTGGCTATTTATGGATTGTACGAAATTGTAAAAAATATTATATACATATTTACATATACAAAACTGAGAACAGATGGAATATATGTTATTTTTGCGGTTAAAAATCAAGAAGATAAGATAGAAGGATTTCTACGCTCAGTTATTTTTAAAATTATATATGGTAGAGAGGATTATCTTAAAAATTTAATAGTAGCAGATTTACAATCAACAGATGATACGAAAGAAATTGCAAAAAAACTTTCAAAAGAATATGATATTTTAAAGGTTACAAGCTGGAAAGAGTGCAAAGAAATAATTGATAATGTAAATGAACAGTAAAATATTTTCAACCAAACAATCAACGTACCCAATGGTTCTGGTTTTCGCTCAGTGCTTGTCGTACAATAAAAAACAACTCGTAAATGAGTTGTTTTTTTTGGCTTTTTGTGATAGACTTATTAAACGATAGAATGTGAAATTAATAAAACAAAAAAAGGAGAAAAAATTGGAAATCAAAGGTGTAGTAACAGATATAATATACCAAAATGAAGTAAACAGTTATTGCATAGCAGTATTCGAAACAGAAGAAGAAGAGACAACAATAGTAGGATATCTACCATTTGTAACAAGCGGAGACAGTCTAAAAGTACAAGGAAAATTTGTTGAACACAAAGACTATGGAAGACAATTCAAAGTTGACACCTTTGAAAAGCTTATGCCAGAAACGTTGCAGGCTCTAGAAAAATATTTAGCAAATGGAAGCATAAAAGGAATAGGAGAAGCAACTGCTAAAAAAATAATAAAAACATTTGGAGATGATACAATAAATGTTTTCAAATTTCAACCAGAAAAATTAGCACAAATAAAAGGAATAACAGAGAAAAAAGCATTAGAGATGTCAGCAAGCTTTTTAGAAAATTGGGAAGTATGGCAAATTGTTGGCTTCCTAGAAAGATTCGGAATTGGTGCTGAAAATGCAAAAAAAGTTTACGATTTATTAGGAATAAATGCAATTGAACAAATAGAAGCAAATCCATATATTCTAATTGATATGGCAAGAGGAGTTGATTTTAAACAGATTGACCAAATGGCGTTAAAGCTAGGAATAAATTATGATAATCAAAAAAGAGTTGAAAGTGGAATAAAATATGCACTTATCAAAGCAACATACAACGGTCATTCATGTGTTATAGTACAAAATTTAGTTGAATACGTAATTACACTTTTAGACGTAACATCAGAAGCTGTAGAAGATAATATAATCAATTTAAAAGCAAAAGATGAAATAGTAGTTGAAAAAAGAGAAGACGCAGATTGGATATACTTAAAAGAATTTTATAATGTCGAAAGAGAGATTGCAGTAAGAATTGCAATGCTTGATAATGCGAAAAATATGAAAGAAATAAAACATATAGATGAAGCATTAAAAAAAGTGGAAGAAAAATCAAACATAGAATTATCAGAAAAACAAAGAGAAGCAGTAAAATCAATTAATCAAAACAATGTAACAATAATCACAGGTGGGCCTGGTACTGGTAAAACAACAATAATTAAAACAATAATTGAATTATATGAAGAAAGAAACAAAAAAGTTGTTTTAACAGCACCAACTGGAAGAGCTGCAAAGAAAATGACAGAAGCAACAGGAAACGAAGCATCAACACTACATAGACTTTTAGGAATTGGAAAACTAGATGATGAGGGAATTTACACAAGGCACAGTGATTATAAAGGAGAACCAATTGATGCTGATGTAATTGTAGTAGACGAGCTTTCTATGGTTGATATGTTTTTAATGAATTACCTACTAAATTGTGTATTCCAAGGCACAAAATTAGTATTGGTTGGAGATGTTGACCAGCTTGCATCAGTTGGACCAGGAAGTGTTTTAAAAGATTTAATAAATTCAGAACAAATAAATACAGTACAACTTGATAAAATTTTTAGACAAGCCGCAAAAAGCAAGATAATTTTAAATGCTCACAGAGTAAACAGTGGACACGAATTTATTCAAAAAGGTGACGAAGATTTAGAAGAAGACACACAAGAAGATTTCTTCTTTATAAAGCAAAATTCACCAGAAAAAATGGTACAAGAAGTAATAAGCCTATCGACAGGAAGATTAGAAAAATTCGGAAATTATGACTTTTTTAAAAATATTCAAATTTTAACACCAACAAAAAAAGGACCATTAGGAACGCGAGAATTAAACAAAGCACTACAAGCAGCATTAAATCCAAACTTAGAAGGACTGCCAGAAAGAACAATGGGTGGAGTTACTTTCAGAGTTGGCGATAGAGTAATGCAAGTAAAAAATAATTACGACATTACTTGGGAAAGAGAAAAAAAGCCATTTGGTGCTGGAAAAGTTGATGGAGAATCTTGGAGCTCAATGTATGTAGCAAAACCAAAAGACAAAGTTGAAATTGGAACAGGGGTATTCAACGGAGAAATTGGTACAATATTAGAAATTGATGAAAAACAAAAAGTTGTTAGGATACAATTTGATGATGAAAAAATCGCATGGTATGATTATGCAGACTTAGACCAAATAGAACACAGCTATGCAATTACAATACACAAAGCACAACGGAAGCGAATTTGATGTAGTAATAATGCTTGCACCACAATCAGCACCAATGTTATTAACAAGAAATTTATTGTATACAGGAATCACAAGAGCAAAAAAATTGTTGATAATAATTGGAAATGAAAGAATTGTAAATTTCATGATTCAAAATGTTGATAGTAAAAAAAGAAATACGGGACTAGAATATAAATTGAGGCAATTAGCAGAAAGCTAATTGTCTCTTTAGCAAAAGGAGTGTTTCGTATAAAAAATAAAAATATAAAAATTCAAATTTTAAATCTAATTTATCCACAAAAATGTCGGAATATGTGGAAAAATAAGCAAATATTCAATATGCAAAAAGTGTGAATATGGTCTAAAAAAACAATCAGAATTTAAAATAATATCAGAACGGAGAAGAACTAGAAGATAAATATTTTAACGAATTAATGTATATATTTAAATACGAAGGACAAATTAGAAAATTGATATTAGATTACAAATTTAACGAAAAATCATATCTATATGAAACGTTTGTAACTTTTTTGTTAAATAATAAAAAAGCATTTGAAAATATAAAAAAATATGATACAATTATTCCAGTTCCAATAAGCAAAAAAAGACTAAAAACAAGAGGATATAATCAAAGCTTATTGATAGCAAAATCAATAGCTAAAAATACAGGCTTAACGCTTATGGATAAAAATTTGATAAAGACTAAAAATATTATAGAACAAAGTAAATTAAACAAAGAAGATAGACAGCAAAATATTCAAGGTGTATATGAACTTGAAAATAAGCAAGCATTAAACAATAAAAAAATCTTATTAATTGATGACATATACACAACAGGAAGTACAGTAAACGAATGCAGTAAAATATTGATGCAAGGGAATCCTAGTATAATAGGAATATTTGTATTAGCAAAAGATTAAAACGGAGGTAAATATGGAAGATTTAGTAGAAAGCATATTAGACTATGTAAGATCAGATTACACAGATTACGCGGTAATGATAAACGGTGAATGGGGTGTTGGAAAAACACACTTCTGGAACAATAAAATAAGAAAAAAAATTGAATCAATGCAATTAAACGGAAAAAAATACACAACAATATATATGTCATTGTATGGTATTTCAAATCTAGAAGATATAAGCAAAAAAATATTCATTGAAACAACTCAATTAATGGACAAAAACCTAAGAAAATTTATGAATTCAAATGGTCAAACTACAATACCAGAATATGCAAAAACAGGACTAGATATGGCTAACTTCTTTGGTGTTACACAAAATGGAGACAAAATTAATTATGCAGACTTTTTCTCTACGGATGATAAGCTTTTATGCTTTGATGACCTTGAAAGAGCAAATGTTGATGTTATAGATATTTTAGGTTATATCAACAACTTTGTTGAACACGACCATATTAAAACAATAATAATTTGTAATGAAAAAGAATTATCAACAAAATTAAAAAGTTCAAATCTAGAGATGAAAACATTTATCGCTACATATCTTCTAGATAAGCAAGGAGAACTTAATACACCAGACAAGCCAATGGTTGAAAAAATTCAAAATAAAATCGAGCATGTTTTTGACAAAGCAAATGATTATGAAAGAATCAAAGAAAAACTAATTGGGGAAACTTTTGAATATGCTCCAAAATTTGATTATATAATAAATGGTATATTAATGAGATATGAGAGTGACACTGAACTAATAAGATTCTTAAGGGAGAATACAAGACTTATAATTTTAACATTTGAAAGAAGCGGAACAAGAAACTTAA
>CAZHCX010000047.1:0-8918 GCA_964531445.1 uncultured Clostridium sp.
TAAAGCAGTTTTTAATAACGCCATATATTACATCACGATTGTCTTCTGGTAAAGTCACGTCTAAGTCAAATTGTTTTCCTCCTGAGATTACGCCATCTATATCTAAAATTGGGCATTGAGGTTTTTTATTATCCATTTCCATACTAATTCATCCTTTCCTTTTTCAAACATTTTGTTTGATTAATATATAATATGTATTTTTATGTCGAATTGATATAAAAATAAAAGAAAAACTAATTGACAAATAAAAGTTTTTAATATAAGATAAATTTAGGAGGAGTTTTTAATATGAGTAAATTAAAAGACGAAAAAAGAGAATTAAAAAAGGTATTGAAAATTATAAAAGAAAAATTAAAAGATAAGGATAAGAAATTAACACCTAAAGAAAAAAGACTTCTAATAAGAAGTGGAATAAAGAATCTTATAAGAATTTTACTTGTTTCAGCAGGTATTGCTTTAACTGCAATTGGAATTAGTGAGGTAAAACAATTAGATTCAGGTGAAAAATCTAAGGATGATAATAAGAAAATAGAAAGTACTACTGGAAAAGAGATATCTGAAGATGAAACAAAAGATATTGAAAATGAAACAGGTTATAAAATAGTTGAAGATAATACTGAAACAAGAGGAAAATTTGTAAATGTATTAAAAGTAGATGTTCAACCTGAAACATTACCTGAACCAGAGTTTGATACATTGGTTCAAGATATTGTAAATGAATATAATGAAATTTATAATGAAACATTAAATAATGAAGATGTTGGTTTTTATGAAAACAGAACACAAGTCTTATCTATAGATGATAATGGAAACTATTATATAGATACAGAAAATTTAAACAATATAGATAAAAAAATTTATAACAATAAGGAAAATAAAATAGAAAATACTTATATGGTTATAGATAGAAGAAATAATACAGTAATATCTTCATTAGGTAAAGTAAATAATGAATACGTTAACATTGAAGCTAAAAATCTAGAAACATTTAATGGAACAGAATATAGAGAATCAGAAAATAATATAGATTTAACAAAATTAAAAGATAAAGAAGAACTTTCAAAAACTTATACAGCTCTTAAAAAAGAAGTTGAAAAAGCGGATAAATCAAAATAATAAAATGAATAAATTTCCACTCTTTTGCAAACAATAAAACAAAAATTGTTTGCAAGGGGTGGATTTTTTTTGAAAGAAAATAGAAGACTAAAAATATCTGGAACAATGCTTGAAGAATATCAACTAGAAAAATATCTTGAAAAAATAGCATCAAGTCATAATATTGTTAGAAAATCTGATAAAAACACTTATCCAATACCTCAGCTTTTACAAAATTATAAGTTAATAAAAGAAGTATATATATTACTAAATCAGCATTTAAAGATTGGTATGAATATACATCCAGCTGGTGAATGGTTATTAGATAATTTTTATATTATAGAAGAATCAGTTAAACAAATAACAAAAGAATTAAGTTTAAAAAGATATGTAAATCTTTTAGGCATTGAAAAAGGTAAATATAAAGGTTTTGCTAGAATTTATGTACTTGCTTCAGAAATTGTTGCATATACAGATGGTGTAATCAGAAAGGAAAGTTTAGAAAAATATTTAAGGAGTTATCAAACAAAAAAAACACTTAGTATGGATGAAATATGGAGTATAAATATTTTTCTACAAATTGCTATTATAGAAAAGATAACTGATATTTGCAATAAGATATACAGCAGTCAAATTCAAAAATGTAAAGCGGAAAATATTGCACAAAGATTAATAGAGCATAGAGAAGATATTAATACAATAACTAATAAAAAATTGGAAAGACATGTTTTTCAAGATATGAAATATCCATTTATAGAATATATGTCATACATCTTAAAAAGATATGGAAAAAAAGGAAATGCTTACTTAAAAGCATTGGAAGAGGTTGTAGAAAAATTAGGAACTACAGTTTCTGATGTAATAAAAAGAGAGCATTTTGAAATGGCAGTTCAAAAGGTTTTAATTGGAAATTGTATAACGAGCATAAGGGCTATTAAAAAAATTAATTTTTTACAAATATTTGAGAGAATAAATGGAGTTGAAGAAATACTAAAAAAAGATCCGGTTCAAGTTTATGAAAAAATGGATTATAGAACAAAGGATTATTATAGAAATAAAATAAAAAAATTAAGTAAAAAGACAAAAGTATCTGAAATTTATATATCTCAAAAAATCTTAGAATTAGCACAAAATAATTATGAAAAAAATGGATACGAAAAAAAATCTCATATAGGCTATTATGTAATAGATGGTGGGATTGATTTATTATATGATAAACTAGGATATAAAAATAAAAAACGAAAATCAGCTAAAGAAAAAACAAAAAATTATATCTGTTGTATTATGGTATTTGCTGTACTCATAGATTTATTATTTACTTCTATTTTTAAAGTGAAAAATTTAGCAGTATTTTTTATTACATTTATTTTATTATTAATACCATCAAGTCAAGTAGCAATTCAAATAATACAATATATTTTAAGTAAAGTTGTAAAACCTAAATTAATTCCTAAAATGGATTTTTCAAAAGGTATAGATGAAAATAATGCAACATTTGTTGTTATTCCAACTATTTTAAAAAATAGAGAAAAAGTGCAAGAGATGATGCAAAATCTTGAAAGATATTATTTGGCTAATAAATCAAATAATTTATATTTTATATTACTAGGAGATTGCTCAGAAAGTACAATTCAAAATGAAAGCTTTGATCAAGAGGTTATTAAAGAGGGATTAAGTGAAGTTAAAAGATTAAACAAAAAATATTATAATAAAGATTTTCCAATTTTTAGTTTTATTTATAGAGAGAGAAAATGGAATGAAAGCGAAAATTGTTATTTAGGTTGGGAAAGAAAAAGAGGATTATTAAATCAATTTAATGAATATATTTTATATCAAAAAAATCCGTTCAAAATAAATACAATTCAAAGTTATATTGATGTTGAAAAATCAAAAGAAATTTTAAAAAATATAAAATATATAATTACTTTAGATGCAGATACAGATTTAGTTTTAAATACAGCTCAAGAATTAGTTGGTGCAATGGCACATATTTTAAATAAGCCTGTTGTAGATGATAAAAAGAATATTGTAGTAGATGGCTATGGAATAATGCAACCAAGAATTGGAGTAAATTTAGATATAAGTTATAAAACTTTGTTTACAAGAATATTTGCAGGAGCAGGAGGGATAGACACATATACAAATGCTATTTCTGATATATATCAAGATAATTTTGGTGAAGGGATTTTTACTGGAAAAGGAATTTATGATGTAAAAGTGTTTTCAAAAATTATGAAATCAGAAATTCCGGAAAATACAGTATTAAGTCATGATTTATTAGAAGGATCTTACTTAAGATGTGGTTTAGTTTCTGACATAATGTTAATGGATGGTTATCCAACAAAGTATACAAGTTTTACAAATAGACTTTCAAGATGGATTAGAGGAGATTGGCAAATAATAAAATGGATTGGTAAAGAAAGTCCATTAAACTTACTTTCTAAATTAAAAATTTTTGATAATTTAATGAGAAGTTTATTTGAAATTACATTATTGGCTTCTATTGTTTTTGTGAATTTTATTGGGTTTAAATTAAATGTGAAAACTTTAGGAATTAATATAGTTTTAATTCTAAGTGCTATAATTCCATTTATTTTAGAAATATTAACTTTTTTGATTAATGAAAAAGAAGGAGAAGAAAATCAAAAATTATTTTCATCTAAAATTTCCGGATTTAAGGGCTTTTTGGCGAGAAGTATAATAGTTATAGGATGTATTCCGAACAAAGCTTATTTTAGCTTTAAATCAATAATAAAGACTATATATAGATTAACTATTAGTCATAAAAATTTATTGCAATGGACTACATCAGAAGAGGCAGAGAAAAATTCAAAGACTGATTTGTTTTCTTATTATATAAATATGATTGCAAATGTATTTTTTGGAATTGTATTAATTTTAATTTATTTAAGAACAAAAGAATTATTAATTTTTGCTCTTGGAATTTTATGGATAGTTACTCCTGCAGTTATGTGCTATGTAAGTAAGCAAAAAGATGAACAAAAATCTGTATCAAAATTGACTAAAAGTGAACAAGAATATGTTTTAGATATAGGAAAGAGAACGTGGGAATTTTTTAAACAGTATTTAAATAAAGAAAATAATTATTTGATTACAGATAATTTCCAAGAAGATAGAAAAAATAAAATTGTAAAAAGAACATCTTCAACAAATATTGGATTATCAATGCTTGCAGTAATTTCAGCATGTGATTTAGGATATATAGAATATACGGAAGGTTATGAATTATTAGAGAATATTATTTTTACTATTCAGAGTTTACAGAAATGGAATGGACATTTATATAATTGGTACAATATAGAAACAAAAGAGCCTTTGTTTCCGAGATATATTTCTACAGTCGATAGTGGAAATTTAGTTGGATATTTATATGTTGTGAGATCATGGTTAGAGGAAGATAATCAAAATGACAATAAAATTTTAATTGACATTGTTGATAAATTAATAAAAGACACAGATTTTTCTGTTTTATATAGTAGTGAACATCAATTATTTTCTATTGGATTTAATATTGAAGAAAATAAATTAACGGATTCGTACTATGATTTGCTTGCATCAGAAGCAAGACAAGCTAGTTTAGTAGCAATTGCAAAAAAAGATGTTCCATCTAAACATTGGAGTTTTCTAAGTAGAACTTTAACAATTTTAGGAAAATATAAAGGTCTTATTTCTTGGTCAGGTACTGCATTTGAATATTTAATGCCAAATGTTAATATACCAAGGTATAAGGGTAGTTTATTAGACGAATCTTGTAGATTTTTAATAATGAGTCAAATTGAATATGCAAAAAAACTTCAGATACCATGGGGAATATCTGAATCTGCTTTTAATATAAAAGATTTAAATTCAAATTATCAGTATAAAGCATTTGGGATTCCTTGGCTTGGACTAAAAAGAGGTCTAGCAGATGAGATGGTAGTAAGTCCTTATGCAAGTGTTTTGGCAATAACTGATTACCCAAAAGAGGTGTATGAAAATCTAAAGAGATTAGAAGATTATGGAGCCTATGGAAATTTTGGATTTTTTGAATCTGTTGATTTTACACCTGAAAGATTGGAAAGAGGGGAAAAATCAAGTGTTGTAAAAACATATATGGCACATCATCAAGGATTAATAATACTTTCTATAAACAATTTGTTTAATGATAATATATTGCAAAAAAGGTTTATTAAAAATCCCGAAATAAGTGCTGTTGATGTTTTGCTTCAGGAAATAATGCCGGAAAAGGCAATTATAACAAAGGAAAATAAAGAAAAAGTTGAAAAATTAAAATATATAAATTACGAAAATTATATAAAGGAAACTTATAAAAAAATTGATGAAAAGTTGATACGTGGAAACGTAATTTCAAATGGAAGTTATGTTGTTGCAATGAATCAAAAAGGTGAAGGAGTTAGTATATATAAAAATAAATATATTAATAGATTTAAAAATACAAATGACTATCCTCAAGGAATATTTTTCGAATTTAAAAATATAAAAACTAAAAAAATTTGGAGTTCAAAATATAAATATAATGATAAATATCAAGTTAGTTTTATGCCAGATAAAATTGAACAAGAGAGTGTTAATGAAAATATTAGAACAAAGATAGAAACTGTAATTTCTCCAGATGATTCGGTGGAAATAAGAAGTGTTACACTTGAAAATACGGGAAATGAAGAAGTGGTGATAGAAGTAACATCACATTTTAAACCAGTCTTATCAGCAAAAGAACAAGACAATGCTCATCCTGCATTTAATAATTTGTTTTTAGTATTTGATTATGATTATGATACAAATAGTATTGTAGTTAGAAGAAAAAACAGGAACAAAGATGAAGAGGAAATGTATTTATGTGCTAACTTATCCACAAATGGTGATAAAATTGGGGATTTAGAGTATGAAATTGATGAAGAAAAGTTTAATGGTAGAGGTAATTTGGGAACTCCTAAAATGATTGAGAATTCTAATCCTTTTTCAAAAAAGATAGGATTAGTTACAGAACCTGTAATTGCTTTAAAAAGAACAATCAAAATACAATCAGGAGAAAGTGCGACTATTAACTTAGTAATTGCAGTGGGAGAACAAAAAGAAGAGGTTATTGAAAATATTAAAAAATATAGTGTTCTTGAGGAAATAAACAAGACATTTGAATTATCTAGAGCAAAAAATGAAGCTCAAAGTAGATATTTAAGAATAAAAGGAAGTCAAATTCAAGATTATCAAAAAATATTATCTTATATTATCTTTAATAATCCTTGTAAAAAAATTAATTTGGAAAAACTTCCTAAAAGAAAATATGAGCAGAGTGAATTATGGAAATATGGAATTTCTGGAGATTTACCAATTATTTTAGTTAAAATAAAAGATGTAAATGATGCTTATGTTGTTCAGGAGGTTTTAAAAGCTTACGAATTTATAAAAACAAAAAATTTAGAAGTTGAAATTGTTATAATAGATGAGGAAAAACATAGTTATGAAAATTATGTTAGAGAAGAAATTGATGGTACAATTTTGAATTGCCAATTGGCATATTTAAGGAATATAAGAGGTGGAATATTTGAATTATCTAAAAACGAAATTAGTAAAGAAGATTTAGAACTATTAGAGTTTGTTTCAAAAATAATAATTGATGGAAGTAGGGGTGGAATTAAAAATTCACTTAAAGATATAGAAGATGAATATATAGAAAATTATAGAAATATAGAAAATGAAAATGAACAAATTTTAATTGAACAAGAAAATCAAGAGAATATAAATATTTTACAAAATACAGAAGAGTTAAAATATTATAATGAATATGGTGCATTTTCTCCAGATGGAAAAGAATATTTAATTAAAGTAAATAAAGATAATAGATTACCAACAGTATGGTCTCATGTAATGGCAAATGAAAAATTTGGAACATTGGTTACTGAAAATATGGGTGGATATACTTGGTATAAAAATAGTAGATTAAATAGGATTACATCTTGGGAAAATCAACCTAATTTAGATATTCCATCAGAAATAATTTATTTAAAAGATATGGAAAATAAAAAAGCTTGGTCACTGGGGTTAAATCCAATGCCAGATGATAAAAATTATAATGTTATTTATGGTTTTGGTTATGCAAAATTTATTCATAAAAGTGATGGAATAGAACAGGAAGTAGAGGTTTTTGTTCCACAAAATGATAGTGTAAAAATACAAATTTTGAAATTAAAAAATACAAATTTAAATAGAAAAAAATTAAAAATTGTATATTATATGAAACCAGTGCTTGGAGAAGATGAAATTAAGTCGAATGAATATATAAATTTGAATTTTGATGAGAATAGCAATGTTATTTGTGCAGAAAATTTGTATAATATGGATTTTAAAAATGATGTATTTTATGTATCAAATAGCGAAAAGATAAAAAGTTATACTGGAGATAAAGAATTTTTTACTGGAACTGGAAATTTGGCAAATCCAGATGCCATTAAAAAATTTAGGTTAAATAATCAAAATAGTCTTGGTTTAAAATCTTGTATAGCTTATGAAGTAGAAGTTGAAATAGATAGTATGTCTGAAAAAGAGATTGTATTTACACTTGGTGCAGAAGAATCTATTATTGATTGCAAAAATATTGCTTATAAATATAGTAAAGTACAAAATTGCAGACAAGAATTAGAATTGGTGCAAAATTATTGGAGAGAATTACTCGAAAGAGTTCAGGTTTATACACCATTGGAATCAATGAATATAATTTTAAATGGATGGGATGTTTATCAAACTATACAAAGTAGATTGCTTGGAAGAACAGGATATTATCAATCTGGTGGAGCATTTGGTTTTAGAGACCAGTTGCAAGATACACTTGGATTAAAATATTTAAATCCAGAAATTTTGAAAAATCAAGTGTTAAAACACAGTAAACATCAATTTGTTGAGGGTGATGTTGAACATTGGTGGCATGAAGATACTCAAAGGGGAATAAGAACAAAGTTTTCTGATGATTTATTATGGCTTGTGTATGTTACTTGTGAATATATTGAATTAACTGGGGATTATAATATTTTGGATGAGCAAACTTCGTATTTAAAAGGAAATACTTTAAATGAAAATGAAGATGAAAAATATGACAAATATGATTATTCAGAAGAGATTGGTACAATTTTTGAACATTGTATAAAGGCACTTGAGAGAAGCTTCAACTTTGGAGAAAACAATCTTCCTAAAATAGGTAGTGGAGATTGGAATGATGGATTTAGTAATGTTGGACCTAAAGGTCGTGGAGAAAGTGTTTGGCTTGGATTTTTCTTGTATAATATACTAGATAGATTTACAAAAATAATGAAAAAATATTTAGATGAAAAGGATTCTAAAACTGAAAAAATACAAGTCTTTGAACAGGTTATGGTGCAATTAAAGAAGGCTCTTAATACAAATGGTTGGGATGGAAGATGGTTTAAAAGGGCTTTTATGGATGATGGAAATGTTCTTGGAAGTATGGAAAATGATGAATGTAGAATTGATAGTATTGCTCAAAGTTGGAGTGTAATTTCAAACGCTGGAGATAATGATAAAAAATTTATTTCTATGGAAAGTTTGGAAAATCATTTAATTGATAAAGAAAATGGAATTATTAAACTTTTGGATCCGCCTTTTGTTAATGGAAAATTAGAACCTGGTTATATTAAAGCTTATCTTGCAGGAGTTAGAGAAAATGGTGGACAATATACACATGAGTGTTGTTCTTGTGGACAGTTTTTGGCAAATATGCTTGAAATCAAGCCAAAATAAGAAAATGTACACAACAACAATACACCTATAAAATATTGATACTCTTACATAGA
>CAZHCX010000048.1:0-8535 GCA_964531445.1 uncultured Clostridium sp.
GGGACTCGAACCCCCACGCCGTTGGCACTGGTTCCTAAGACCAGCGCGTCTACCAATTCCGCCACATCCGCATTAATTATTGACAATACATATAATAGCACATTTCTGTTTTTATTGTCAATAGAATTTTTATAATTTCTCAAATTTATTTTTCGATTTAACAATTTATTTAACGCACAAAAAATATTATTAATCCTCCAACAATTGAAATTAAAAAACCAATCATTTTAAGTCCAATTGAACCCTCATTTTGATCACCAAAACTAAAAAATTTTTTTGTTATTATACGTGCATCATATATTAAAATAACTCCACCTAAAACTATTAATAATCCTATTATTTTTAATATTAAACTTCCCATAATTTTTACATCCTTTTTTACTATATGTATATATTAATATGTTTTATTAAAAAAGTCAAGGAGAAACAAAGTATTACTTCATTTCTCCTTTTAGAATCAGTGTTACTCAGTATAGTCATGTATCTTGTCTAACTTTTTAAAAACAAGAGTTACAAGATTGTTTACCACATTACTCACAATCCATCCTTCAATCCAGCAATCTGGTATATCTGAGGCGTTAGCAAGTGCTTCTTCAAGTTCATTTAGAACTTTCTCTCGGCTAACTTTAATTATTTCAACCTTTCCGTATGATGCTTTCGATTTTTCAATAGCATTCATACTAATATCGCGCATTTGCTGTTCACTAGGGTTACTTTCTGACATATCCTGATTTCCATAACGCACCGGCATTGTATCCATTACTTTTGTTGCAATTTCATGGATGCTTTCTTCTGGATGTCTTATTCTCCGTAATACCATTGTTCCTAAAAATACAGAATGATATCCATCTTTGATTCCTAGTTTCATCACCTCTGTCATACATACATTGTAAACTGTTTCTTTTTTCATAGTGTTCTTCTCCTTTGCTGTTATTACCTACATTTAGGCTTAAATTGTTACTAATGTTTTTAAAACATCAATTATATTATAACATCACTTTACATAATTTGTCAATTTTTATTCATTTTATATTATAAATTTTAATTCTAAATAAATTTTCCAATCATATACTTTATTAAAAATATTTTTATTACGGAGGTTATAATGTATAAAATAAATCGTATAATTTTAATTTTATTACTAATTTATCTTCTAAGCTTTTCTTTAGCCTTTTATCCTTTAAGCAATGCATCATATTTATGGTCAGTTCCTAACTCTGAATCAATCGAAACAAGCACAACGCCTACAAACGATTCAAATCAAAATAATACCGTATCAACAGAAGAATCAATTGCAAATGAAAAAAAAGATTCAAATTCCTTAAATTTAGAAAGTGGTGCTGCAGTTTTAATAGAACAATCAACAGGTCAAGTTTTATATTCTCATAACATACATGAAAAATTACGTCCTGCTTCAGTAACAAAAGTTATGAGCATCTTACTAATAATGGAACAAATTGATAAGGGTACTCTTTCATATTCAGATAGAGTCGGATGTTCGGAAACAGCCCGTTCTATGGGTGGTTCACAAATTTGGCTTGACACTACCGAGACATTGTCAGTTGATGAAATGCTAAAAGCAATTTGTGTTGTATCAGCTAATGATTGTGTTGTTGCTATGGCTGAGCATATTGCTGGCTCAGAGGAAGCCTTTGTACAAATGATGAATGATAAAGCAAAAGAACTCGGAATGAATGATACAACATTTAAAAACTGTCATGGAATTGATGAAGATGGACATGTAACATCAGCGTATGACATTGCATTAATGTCGCGTGAATTATTGAGTAAACATCCAGACATAACTAAATACACAACCATTTGGATGGACTCATTAAGAGATGGAAAATCAGAATTAGTAAACACTAACAAATTAATAAGGACATATAAAGGAATAACAGGATTAAAAACTGGTTCAACATCACTTGCTTTATACAATTTATCAGCAAGCGCTACAAGAGATGATTTATCTTTAATTGCAGTTATAATGAAAGCTCCATCTACGAAATTAAGATTTGCAGAAGCTCAAAAATTATTAGATTATGGTTTCAATAAATTTTCATTTAAAAGTTTTGGAAAAAAAGATTCTGTAATAAAAAACATTTCAGTAAATAAAGGTGTAAAAAACAATGTTGATGTTATTTTACAAAGTGATGCTGGTGCATTAATAGAAAAGGGCAAAGAAAATCAGATAACACAATCTGTTGAGGTTAACGATATTGTTGAAGCACCTGTAAAAAAAGGTGATGTACTTCGGAAAGGTAATTTTTTCTTATGATAATAAAGAAATATCATCCATTAATCTCATAGCAAGTAATGATGTTGACAAAATTAATTATTTTACAATGGTAAAAAGAATTATATATAGTTGGATTGATTTATTAAGATCATAAAAACGTCCTTAAATGGACGTTTTTAATTTCAAGTATCCCAATTCTACCCAACTATTATATGCCAAGTTTAATCTAAATACTAATTTAGGTTTTGCACCTGCCCTATTTTTATCAATAACGCAAGCATAATACCTTACATCTGGATTATCAGATTTTTCTAGGTCAAAGAATTCTGTATCAACTTCTTTCAAAGAATATTCATATTCATCAAGATTATCTCTACTTATCTGTTTAAACAAGCATAGAGTATCCAAAACTTCTTTAACAGTTCTACTAACAGCTAAATCATTTACACTTAAATTAATAGGATCTGTTTGACTTTCTGATAACTGTAATGATGAACATATAAAAATATTAAAGTTTTGTGCCAAGTTAGAAAGTATAGTTGCTGTTTTCTTTATTTCTTCTGGTTTTCCAATATTAAGAGTATCAGTTTTTAAAGTATCATAAAATACATATTCAATATGTTCTTTATAATAATAATTTACTATAACTTTTTTAAGCTCGTCATTTGTATGGTCTGTAATATTAATAAAATAAATTGAATTTTTAATTTGCTTACTTGCCCAATCTATTGCTTTTACAACATTGTTAAATTCTGATGAAATTGTAGATAACCTTTTTACAAACTGTTTTTGTGTTTCTCCATCTTCTTTTAAAATATATCCATTTTCATCAAGATTTGCATCTTTTTTATTATCTGGTCTAAACTTAAATTCTAGAAGTTCTCCCTCTGAAATATGTAAATTTTGCCCGTGCAATTTTTGAATTTCTGGATGATTTAATATTGTAGTAATTAAGCATAATTTCATTTTTTCTTCTGACATTTCATTAGAAATCACAAGAACTTTCTTTTTATGTACTAGTGCAGTATAAGCAGCTAAATTTGTAGTAAGTCTACTCTTACCAGAGTTTGATGGCATTGCAAACGCCATAGTTTCTCCTTTTCTTATTCCCTTAAACACTTCTGTTATAATTGGAAACGGATAGCTTAAACCATTTGCTAGCTCACTTTCTCCGCTCTCTAAAAACGAAACCAAATCATCACTTAAAACAGATTGCTTAAATTTTTGAGTTACTTTTATTTGTTCAATTGTATCTTCAACCTCTTCATAAGACATCTTGTGAAATAATTCATAATCAACAACCTCAATAATTTTTTCTTGTAATTCTTCCTCTGGAGTTTCAACATATGATTTTCTTATTATAAATAATTTTCTAAGTTCAGAATATATTTTTTCTATATTATAATCCTCTGCTTTTGCTTCTTTTTTTAATTTGTTTTTCAACTCATATACTTTTTCTGTGTCTTTTGAAAAATTGTATCCATCTTTCGCTTTTTCTGAGGAATATCTTGAGCCCTCGTTATATAAAACACTTTTGTATATATTCAGTAATTCATCATCTTCAAACATATTTAAATCAAATAAGAAATAATATTTTGAAATTAACTTTGGATTATTTAGCAACAATCCAATATATATTCTTTCAAGTTTTTCATTTTGTAATTCTTTTGGAAATTTACCTTGTTCTTTGTTTTCTTCTTTTTCGTTTTCTTGTATTTCTTTTTCCTTTTTCATTATTTCTTCTTGTTCTTCTTTTTCTTTAAGTTCTTTCATTTCTTTTAAGGCTTCTAAATATTGACCTTCATCTAATAAATTTCTTATATTGTCAATATATATCTGATTTTTTTCTGTTGTTTTAATATTGTTTAATAATTCATATATTTTATCAATATTTTCCATAGTTTTTTCTCCTAACCGGGATTGAGGGACGTTCCTTAAATTCCCTTTAAACAGGGATTTTAAGGAACGTCCCCTAATCCCTATTTTTCTAATCTTTCCATTACTTTTGAAAGCATTTCTTTGTATTTTTCAAGTTTATCTTTTTCTTCTTGTATTTTCTTTTCTGGAGCTTTATTTACAAATCCAGGATTTGCAAGCATTTTTTCACATCTTGCAACTTCTGCCTCTAATTTTGTTTTTTCTGTTTCAAGTCTTTTTCTTTCTTCTTCCATATCAACTAAATCTTCTAGTGGCATATATAGTTCAATTCCCTCTTGCATTATTGCTATTGCATTTTCAGGTATTCCTATTTTATCTTTTTGAACTACTATTTTTTCTCCAAATCCTAATTTGATAATAAATTCTTTCGCTTCCCAAATTTCATTTTCATATTTTTCTGTTACAAATATTAATTCTGATTTTTTTGATGGGTGTATATTCATATTTGCTCTTACATTTCTAATGTCTACTATTATTTGTTTTATTTTTTCAACTGTTTGTTCTTCTTCGTCAAATACAAATTCACTTCTTATTGTTGGCCATTTTGATACCATTAAATCTTTATCTGAGTATTGAACTAAACTTTCATAAATTTCTGTTGTTACAAATGGCATAAATGGATGTAATAATTTCAATGATGTTTCTAGCACGTGATTTAATATATCAGCTACTACTAATTTTGTTTCTTCGTTTTCACTGTATATTCTTGGTTTTACAATTTCGATATACCAGTCGCAGAATTCATTCCAGATAAAGTTGTATAGTTTATCTATTGCAATTCCTAGGTCGTAATTTTCTATGTTTCTTGTAATGTCTACTACTAATTTATCTAATTTGTTTAAAATCCATTTATCTTCTATTTTTAATAATTCTGGATTATATGTTTTTGTTTCATTATTGTAGATTTTATTACTTATTTCTCTTACTTTTTCTTCGTTTGGTGTACTCATTATTACAAATTTAGCAGCATTCCAAATTTTGTTTGCAAAGTTTGATGCTTGGTCTAATTTTTCTGGCATATATCTTATGTCATTTCCCATTGTTGTTCCTGAAAGTACTGAGAATCTTAATGCGTCTGCTCCGTATTGGTCAATTATTTCAATTGGATCAATTCCATTTCCTAATGATTTTGACATTTTTCTTCCTTGTGAGTCTCTTACTATTCCGTGAATTACTACGTCTTTGAATGGATTTTGATTTGTTAATTCTAATCCTTGTGTCATCATTCTTGATACCCAGAATGTAATAATATCATATCCTGTTACTAGTACATTTGTAGGATAGAATGTTTTGTAATCTTCTGATTCTTCATTTGGCCAACCTAATGTTGAGAATGGCCATAATGCTGAACTAAACCATGTGTCTAATGAATCTTCATCTTGATGCAATTTTGTGCTTCCACATTTTTCGCATTTTTCTGGCATTGATTTTGCAGCATGCATATTTCCACATTTATCACAATAATAAATTGGAATTCTGTGTCCCCACCATAATTGTCTTGATATACACCAATCTTGAATATTATCCAACCAGTTAAAATACATTTTTTCGTATCTTTTTGGCACAAATCTTACTTCGTCGTTTCTTACACTGTCAGCAGCTCTTTTTGCTAAATCTTTCATTGCAACAAACCATTGCTCAGAAACTCTTGGCTCTATTGTGTTATGGCATCTATAGCATTTACCAACATTATGTGTGTAATCTTCTATTTCAACCATTGCACCAATTTCTTGTAATTTAGCAACTATTGCTTTTCTTGCTTCTAATGTTGTCATTCCTTTATATTCAGGAACTAAATCTCCCATAATTGAGCTATCGTCAAATACTTCAATTATTTCAAGATTGTTTCTAATTCCTGCTTGATAATCATTTGGATCATGTGCAGGTGTTATTTTAACACAACCAGTTCCAAATTCTTTTTCTACAAAGTCATCTGCAATAATTGGAATTTCTTTATTCATTATTGGTAAAATACATTTTTTGCCTACTAAATCTTTGTATCTTTCATCATCTGGATGAACTGCAACTGCTGTATCTCCAAGCATTGTTTCAGGTCTAGTTGTAGCAACTTCTATAAATCTTCCTGGTTCTCCAGCAATTTCATATCTAATATGCCATAAGTGTGATGCTTCATCTTCGTATTCAACTTCTGCATCAGAAATTGTTGTATGGCATGATGGACACCAGTTAATCATTCTTTTGCCTTTATAAATTAGGCCTTGTTCATATAATTTGATAAATTGTTCTAAAACAGCTTCAGATAAACCTTCATCCATTGTAAATCTGTTTCTATCCCAATCACAAGAACATCCTAATCTACGTTGTTGTTTTTGAATTGTTCCTCCATATTCATGTGTCCAATCCCAAGCTCTTTCTAAAAATTGTTCTCTTGTTATATCAGCTTTAGTTAGCCCTTCTTCTTCCTTCATTTTAGCTACAACTTTAACTTCTGTTGCAATTGCAGCATGATCAGATCCTGGAAGCCATAAAGTATTGTAGCCTTGCATTCTTTTAAATCTAATTAAAATATCTTGTATTGTACCGTCTAATGCATGTCCCATATGTAATTTTCCAGTTACATTTGGTGGTGGCATCATTATACAATAGCTTTCTTTTGTTTTGTCCATACTTGGTTTAAAGTATCCCTTTTCTTCCCACTCTTTATATAATTTTGACTCAAAATCTTGTGGGTTGTACTTGTCGTTTAATTTTTTCATATACATACCTCCTATAGTACCAAAAAAACTCACCCTAACGCATTTTTATATGCATAAGGGCGAGCTTAATTTATCTCACGGTACCACCTTAATTATTATCATTGATAACATCTTATTTATCTTTAACGCAGATTTACGGATAATCTTAAGTTTATTTTCGGATTATCAACTCCAAAGCTACTTTCCATTTTTCTTTATTTCAGAAGCTTACAGCCGATGACTTCTGTTCTCTTTAAATTAGTTTAAAATGTACTCCTCTTTTTCTAAGTTTTTATTTACTATGAACTTATTATAATACTTTTTTATAGTTTTGTCTAGTACCAAAATTATTTAATTGTATTTTGGCAACTTAATATTATTTTATAAAGAATATTGCTGCACCTATTACAATTGAAATAATTCCTCCAATTAATGAAAACATTGCTTTTTGATTTGAACTATTTACTAAATCTTCTTCTGATTTAGTTGTTACTATAAATGGTTTTTTTGCGTCTGTTGGTTTTCCTATATGTATTTCATTTCCAACTTTAAAAGCTTCACCAATAACATATAATGATTGATTGTTTTCTATAACTTTTTCAATCATTTTGAATCCTAGTGTTTCTGCACCATATCCATTTATTGAAAAAGAATTGAAAAATCTATATCCACTTAAATTATTTTTTGGCTCAAATCTATCGAATGTTTTTGGTATATCTAAATCACATCCAGATGAATTGATTTCAATAATTATTTTTTCATCTACACTTCCATCTGTAAATTTTATATTTTGACTTGATTTATCACTTGATATTGTTGTTTCATGTTTATTAACTCTTGTTTTTCTGTTTCCATCATTATCTGTGTATGTTTCTTTTGTTTCAGTTACTTGAGATACTGATGATTCACAATAAGCAACTTTTCTGTTTGAAAATGGTGTATCAACTAAATTATCTTCTGATATTTTTCCTTTTAATTCTACAAATTCTCTATAGTTATCTCCTGAGCCAATAGAATCCATTTGTTCAAACATATCTTTTAATTCTGATATTTTCTTTGTTTGCATATATTTTATTTCTGTAATATGATTTTTTGTTTTTGGTACCATATAGAAAATTAAAAACAGTCCTAATACAATTAGGCCAATAGAAAATATAATTTGCATATCCTACCTCCTAATTGTTGTTCATTTCTTGTTTTAATTTTTCTAATTCTGCATTAATGCTACTGTCTTTTTCCATTTGTGCAAATGGGTCACTAACTGAATCTTCAACTCCAGATACTTGTGAAAATGCATCTGCTTGAGCTTCTTTTTGTGATATTTTTTCTTCCATTTTATCCATTTTTGCAAAAGCACTTTTTGTATCCATTCCACCTAATGATTTGGCCATTTTTGATTTTGCATCAGCCATTTGACTTCTAGCAACTAACATTGCTTGTTTACTTCTAGCTTCTTCTAGTTTTGATTTTAATAATTCAACTTGTGATCTTATGTCTGCTACTTGTGCATCCATTGATTGGCACATTTCTTGATATTGTGCAACTAATTTGTCTTGTTTTACTTTATTTTCTAATGCTTGTTTTGCTAATTCTTCATTACCTTGTTCTAAGCATTTTCTTGCTTTATTTTGCCATTCTGTAGATTGTGCTTGTGCATTTTCT
>CAZHCX010000049.1:0-8201 GCA_964531445.1 uncultured Clostridium sp.
TATATAAATATCTCATATCTGTAATTCCATATCTAAACATTGCAAGTCTATCAATACCTGTTCCAAATGCAAAACCTCCGAATTTTTCTGGATCATATCCATTCATTTTTAATACATTTGGATGTACAATTCCTGCTCCTAACACTTCAATCCATCCTGTTTGTTTACATAGGTTACACCCTTTTCCTCCACATTTGAAGCATGTTACATCAACTTCATAAGAAGGTTCTGTAAATGGGAAGTAACTTGGTCTAAATCTTAAGTCTAAATTTGCTCCTATTATTTTTCTAACAAATACTTCTAATGTTCCTTTTAAATCTGCCAATGAAACATTTCTTTCTTTTTTATCAATAACTAATCCCTCTATTTGATTAAATTGATGTGAGTGTGTTGCGTCATCTTCTCTTCTATATGTTTTTCCTGCTGTAATCATTCTGATTGGTGATTTTTCTGTATTTGCCATCATTGTTCTTGCTTGAACTGCTGATGTTTGTGTTCTTAATAAATATTCATCTGTTATATAGAAGCTATCTTGCATATCTCTTGCTGGATGCCCTTTTGGTAAATTTAATCTTTCAAAACAATACTCGTCATTTTCAAGCTCAGGACCTGTAACAACATCATATCCCATAGAAACGAATAAATCTTCTATATCTTCAATAATTCTATTTACAGGATGTATACTTCCTCTTTTCATTTTTGTACTTGGAAGTGTGATATCAATTTTTTCTGCTTCTAATTTTTTATTTAATTCTTCAGCTTGGAATTTTCCTTCTTTTTCTTTAATTAAATTTTCTAACTCTGTTTTAACTTCGTTTACTAAACCTCCAATTATAGGTCTTTCTTCTGCAGATAAAGCACCCATTCCTCTTAATACTGCTGTTAGTTCACCTTTTTTACCAAGGTATTTTACTCTTATGTCGTTTAATTCTTTTAAATCTTTTGATTTTGAAATTTCTTCTATTGAAATTTCTTTGATTTTTAAAATTTCTTCTTTCATTTATTTTTACTCCTTTCATGTCCATTTGGGGACGTTTCTGAATTTGGATCTTCTTAGCTGTTGGAGGCTTCGCCTCCTTACAGATAAGTGATACCCTTGCGGTACATTTTTGTCCATTTTTATTACGAGGTTTGTTCCTTAATTAATGTTCCTCAACCTCATTTATATAATGGAACTTTTACATTTAGCTGGCGAAGGTTTGAATTTAAATCCAAAAAATCCACTTCGTCTGAATGCTTTTATTGCATTACTTAGGACGAAATGGATTTGTTTTCCGTGGTACCACCTAATTTTATTAATTATTTTAATTAACCTCATTATAGTTTTAACGGTGCAACCGCTTCTTTCTACTTTTTTATTTCTTGCCACTGTTAAACCTGTGGTACAAAATGGACATTTATGTCCATTTCAGAAACGTCCCCAAATGGACATTTTCAAAAGAAGTCCTAAAAAGTGAAATTTCTTTATATTTCTATTTAATATCTCTCAGCTTTGATATTTTCTCTGTAAAATAGTTTTTATATAATTACTTTGCTTTTTAATTGGATTTTTTATTAATATATATTTTAATATAGCATCAGAATTGCTATTTGTCAAGAATTTTTATTACTCAATTCCAAAAAATTAAAAATGCCATCCTAAGTCAATTTAAATTATGACTCAAGGACAGCACTTCCGGGTATTACTCTTAGATATATATAGGGAAAAGACTGAAAATTTTCTAAGTAGTTTACCCTTTTTCTGAAACACTACTTCCTGTCTACATTTTCGCATGTCTGGTTTCCAACAGTACAAGAAGTCTTGCACGCTGACTGGCAAGATGTCTGGCATTCGCCGCATCCGCCTTTCTTCATGCTTTCTCTTAATGTTGTACCACTAATTGTTTTAACATGTTTCATCATTTTCACCACCTTATAGTTATGTGCGTGGTTAATAGTTACAAATACTAAATTCTTAGTACAATGAATATTATATAGTATAAATTCAACATTGTCAAAAATTTTATTGACAAAATTCTACTAAAGATATATTATTTTGACATATTAATTAACTTAAAAGGAGGATTTGTTATGTTAAAAAACAAAACAAAATTAGTTGCAATTTTACTTGTTGTTTTTATGCTAGTTTCAACTTTCTCAACAGTTTTTGCTGATGATGAAGCTGTAACAGCTCCAGAAACAGAAGTAGTTGCAGAAAACACAACAGATGTAGAACAAACAATTGCTGAAAAACAAGCTCAAGACAATTCATATAAAAAGAGTGATGTTTATTTAGCTGAAAAAGAAGTTACTGTTGATTATATAGTTGATGGAAACTTATTTGTATGTGCTGATACAGTCACAATCAATTCACAAATTGGCGGAGATGCTTTTATTTGTGCTAAAAAAATAGTTATTGAAAAAGAAGGTTATGTTTTTAGTAATCTATTTGCAACAGCTCAATCTATTGAAATTAAGGGTGTTGTTTATGGTGCATTTTTAGCTTCTCAAGATTTAACAATTTCTGGTGGATATATTTACAGAGATTTAAAAGCAGTTGCTCAAACAATTAACATGAGTGGTGCTGTTGGTAGAAATGCTTCTATATCTTGTAATACTTTAAATTTCAATACTGTTGAAGGTGAAGAAGCAATTATCTATGGTGATTTAGAATATTCTTCTAATACAGAAGCTACTATACCAGAAGGTACTGTTGATGGAACTGTAAACTTTACACAACACTCTAATTCAGAAAGTAATGTTACTACAGCTACAAAAATTTTAAATTACTTATTTGATATTGGTAGATTTGTTGCATTTGTATTAATAATTTGGGCAGTTCTATTATTAATTGCTCCAAAATTCTTAGCAAGTTCAAAAGAATTTATCGGAAAGAAATCTTTAAAATTATTCGGATGTGGATTACTTTCATTTATAGTTGTTCCAATAGTTTGCTCAATTTTATTATTCTTAGGATTAACTGTTAATGTTTCTTTATTCTTAGTTGGACTTTATGTTTTAGGAGCTATGCTTGCAAAAACTTTATTTGTAATTTCTGCTAATGATTTAGTTTGTTCTAAATTAAAAGTTGAAAAGAACATACAAAAATTTGGTATTTTAATTTTAACAAGTATTGTTGCTTGGATAGTTACTAAAATTCCATATATTGGAGCTATTGCATCAATTATATTTGCATGTATTGGTCTTGGAATTCTTGTTACTTCTATTTTACCTAAAAAAGCAAAAAAAGAAGTTGAAGCAAAATCAGAATAATTTATTGATAAATGACAAAAAAACACTTAGATTTTTTCTAAGTGTTTTTTGTCATTTATCATAAAGCTCGTCAGTACAAATATCTACTCATTTTTTATTTAAATTATATTTATTATACAATCTACTACTATAGCTTATATATTTTAATTTAGCTAATCTTCCAACAATGAAACACATTGGTATTTTATTTTCAGTTGATATTTTTAACAAATTTTCTTCTCTATAATTATTTATTATCTCTTTCCAAACTTTCGCATTTATCATTGAATTAAGTGCAAATTTATCAGCCCTTTGTTCTTGTTTTTCATCACCTTCAACTATAACTTTATTTTTTGCTTCGTTGTAATCACTTTTACAGTGTCCTAATTCGTGAAAAAGTTCAAAATAAAATGAATCAATACCGCTATAATTTTGAGTAATATATATAGCCGGGTTCTTACCTTTTACTTTAAAACATCCTCTTACCTTACTTCCAGAAAGTGCTTTTTCATCTACAAAATAAATTCCATAATTGTTTAACAATTCAGTTATTTTTTTTATATTTATTCCTTCGTTGTATGCTATTTGTTTTAAATCATCTATAATAAAATAAATATTATTTTTATCATATTCTTTTACATTTTGTTCTTGTGCTAATTCATCTGCTCTTGCTATCCATAAATTTAATTTAGTTAAATCTGTCCCTTGCTTTTTAAATAATGTTTTTTCTTTTATTTTTTCTAAGGCTTCAAAGTCTTTTACTTTTAAAAATAAAATTATATCAATATAATTTTGTATTGAATTTGTAATATCTTTAAATTCAATCCATTTTCTTTTTTCTAATTCTTTTAAAAAAAATTCTTTTTTTAATACTTTGTCTAATTCTTCTGTATTTCCATATTTTTTTAATATATATTCTGTTACATATTTTCTGTATTCTGCTTTTATTATAAATGATACAGGAATTTTTGTTAATTCATGTATATTTGCCGCCATTTCTAGTGTTATATCTGATTTTCCATTTAAAATTTCATTCATGTGTTTTTGAGTGATGTTTAGTCTGTTTGCGAATTCTGTCTGTGATATGTTATTAAATTCTAAATATTCTTTTAAATAAGTTCCAAATCCATAATTCATAATTAATTACCACTACCTTTCTTTTTTATAAAATTATACTTCATTTTTTGTAATGTTTCTCATCTATCTTTAAAAATTCAATTTCTACTATTTCAATTTTATTATATGGATATTCTCCTATTGGTTTCATATGTAATCTTAATTTTTCTAATTTTGCAGTATATATTTCTTTTAAATCTCCTTCTTTCTTTTCTATATGATATATCCTGCTTAAAGGGTTTCTTAATAACATTTCTAAATTTTCAGAATCTAATATTAAATTTTCAATTTGATTTAATAATTCTTGTTCTTTTATTTTATGATTTTTTAAAATCTTTTTATTTACATCTTTTATATAAGTTTTTTCTTTTATTATTCTCATTTGATGTCCTTTCTATAAAATATATTAGTCCCTTAATTTTTATATATTATAACCTAATAAGTGATAATAGTCAATACTTTTTAAACAAAAAAAAACACTTAGAAATTAAATTCTAGTTGCTTTTTTACACATCAAATCATTATTGTCTCAATTCATCTATTATCGTCTTGTAATCTTTAGCTATCAAAATTGCAGTACCAGAAACTAAAATATTTGCACCTGCATTTTTTACAGCTTCGCATGTTTTTAGGTTGATTCCTCCATCTGCTTCTATATCAATTTCGATATTTTCTTTATCAATATAATCCTTCAATGTTGAAATTTTATCAACCATATCTGTTAAAAGTGTTTGACCACCTTTTCCAGGCTCTACAGTCATTACTAAGCACATATGGATATATGGTAAAAATTCATAAATTTCTTCAATGTTTGTTTCTGGTTTTACACTTAACCCAACTTTACAATGATTTTCTTTTATTTTATTAATGTATTTCATTACATCTTTTTTATCTTTGCAAGCTTCATAATGAAATGTTATGATATTTGGCTCAACTGCAGAAAAATCATCAATTGCCTCATCTATATTTTCAACCATTAAATGAACGTCCAATGGCAAATTTGATATTCTTTTTATATATGATGCATATTCAAGCATTTTGTTGTATGTGTCTTTTTCTACAAATTTTCCATCCATTACATCTATGTGAAAATAGTCTGTTTTAGCCTTTTCTAATGCAAAAAAAGTTTTTGACTCTTCCCCTTTTAATACTGATAATATTGATGTTGATATTTCTACCATTTTATTTCCTCCTAATATTGTTTAATCTAAATGATTGCTCGTTATTTGAACTTTCTAATATTTATATTTATCTCTTTCTTTTAACTCTTCATAGATTTTGCAAAATCTCTCATATCTTCCTACATCTATTATTCCATCTCTTAATCCATATTTGATTCCGCATTTTTCTTCTTTAATGTGTGTGCATCCTACAAATTCACATTGGTCTACTAATAGTCTAAATTCTTTAAAATATTTATATAACTCTTTGTATTCTATTTCTGAGATTTCAAATGTTGAAAACCCTGGTGTGTCTGCAATGTACGTATCTTTATCTATTTCGTATATTAATGTTGATGTAGTTGTATTTTTGCCTCTTTTATTTTTAACACTTATTTCTCCTTCTTGTGTTAATGTTTGGTTAAATAATGCATTTATTAATGTTGATTTTCCTACCCCTGAGTTTCCTGAAAAGGCGTTTATATTTCCTTTTAGTTCTTGCTTAAGTTCTTTTATTGCTTCTTGATTTTCGCTTTCATTTTCGATTTTGGCAATTGTTTTTATAACTTTATACCCTATTTTACTATACACTTTTTCTATTTCTTCAAATTCGTGTTTTTTGTCCAAATCTGTTTTGTTTAGAACTATTATTGGATTGATTCCTAAGTATTCTGCAAATGCTAATTGTTTATCTAATAACAATAAGTCCGGTTTTGGATTTTTGCTTGATACTACTAATATTATTTGTGTGATGTTGCTCATTTTTGGTCTTTTTATGTATGTTGTTCTTGGCAGTATTTGCTCTATTACTGATTTTTTGTTTTCTTCGTCTAGTATTTCTATTTCTACTAGATCTCCTACTACTGGGCTTATTTCTTCTTTTTTAAATTTTCCTCTTGCATTTGCTTCGTACATTCCTTTTTCTGTTTTTATTTTAAATAGGTTTGAACTGTTTTCTATTATTCTTCCTTGCATTATTCCTCCAATTTCCATATACATATATACTAATATTCCATAAAATTGTGATATTACGGGCATATTACCTCCTTTATTATAGCATTAAAAATTTATTCTTTCAATTGTTTTTGGGATTTAATTTGACTTTTAAATTAATTTTTGAATTTTTGAATCAACTCTATAAAACTATAGATGTTTTTAGATTTTATACCACACTATTCATTTTGTCAAGCAAAAAAGAAAGCTTTCGCTTTCTTTTTTATTATTTAATATTTTATTATTGTGGAAATGCTTCATCTGGAGCATATTTTCCTTCTTTATTGTAGTTGAATTCTGTTTCTGGACTATAGTCGGAGAAAGCATTTTCAAAAATAATTTTTACTGAATCTGGTATGTTTACTTTTTTAATATTGTTGTAAGGAACTCCAGTTTCTCCATTATATGCACATGCTTGCATAATTATTTCAATATTTTTTCCTTGGTATGTTTCGGGAATATTTAATTCATTTAATTCTCCACTTCCTAATTTTTTTAATCCTTTTTTACTTAATCCCATTATCGCATATCCATCTTTACAGTTGTTATTTTTTATAGTTTCTAAAATATTAATTGTTTGTTCTTTATAGCCTTTTTCTTCCTCAGTTATTTTATCTCCTAAAGACTCATAATACTCTAATTGTTGTTGACCCTGTTGGATTAATTCGCTTGTTTCAATCATTGAAAAAGGTGTATTATTTCTATTTTCTATTGCTTCATATATTTTACCGTTATTCTCTCCTTTTTTACAGCAAATATAAATTACAGTTTTTAGTGTATAGTTTTCTTTTTGGAATATTTTTCCACTTTCGTCCTCAACTCCTACATAATATATTCTACCTGACTTATATGTTACTTCTGCATAGGCGTATACTCCTGTGGCAGCTTATGAATTAGGTATAAATAAATTTTTAAAATCCATTTTTTTGCTTAATTCTATTGAACTATTTGGTCTTTCATAAATTCCTTTAACACTTTCTATGTTTGGGTGTTTTTGTTTGTTATTTAATTCTTCCATTAACTCGTCAATATTAAACCATGACTCTCCCTTTACTAATTTCTGCGTTTTTAATGTAGTTGCAACCAATTTTAGTTCTTCAACTTCTTGTGCAATTTCTGTTAATTCTTTTGCATCTTTTGCAGATTTAAATAATCCTGAATTTCTTAATGATGATATTGATATTGCTGCTAATAATAGTAGTAATATTATTGTTATCATATTCTTTTATGACTATTTTTTATCTAGCCAACATTTATTAGTTCTTCTTCATCATTTAATTTTCTCATATTTAAAATATTGAATTTATAATATATTGTAATTTCCTTATCTTCTGACACTTCTATTCTATCTATTAAAGAAACCAGCATTGTTCTTGTTATTTCTTTTAGTTCTACAAAGTCTTTTACAAGTTTATTTATATCTACTGAAGAATCTTCATTTTCTATTTGTTTTTGCAAACACTTAATTCTATCGTTAATGTCTTTTCTCATTTCTGTTTGTTTTGAATAAAGTCTTGTAAAATCTTCATCTTGAAATAAACCTTTACATTTATCTTCATATAACTTGTCTATGATTTTATCAATATCTTTTAGTTTCTTTTCTAAAACTAGAATTTCATTTTTAAAATTAAGCCTGTCTTTCAGTATTGTATCTTTGGAAGAATTAGCAACATTCATATACTTGTTTTCATCTAAAAACTC
>CAZHCX010000050.1:0-8198 GCA_964531445.1 uncultured Clostridium sp.
AATATATTTTTTGTATATACTTTTTATATTTCTTTTTTCTCATATTACTTTGTTTAAATACGAACATTTAAAATTCATAAATTTATAAAATTTTAAAAATTTATTTAAAAATCTTAATTTAAAAATTTTATAATTTAAATAATTTTATATAACTTAATTTTTTATTTTTAGAATTAAAAATTTTTTTAACTCCCCCTACTCTATTTTATATTTTTTAAAATTTTGAAAAATATAATTTATTTTAATTTTGTATTTTCTGAAAATGGCTCTACCTCTACCCTTCTCCCTGATTTTTATGTAAAGATTAATTTTTAGACTTAGATTTAAAAAGACCAGTAGTTTGTATACTGATCTAAAAAAATTAAAATTATTTTCTATTATTAGAACTAATTGTAATTTTTTATTCTAATATAATTCGTTTGCTTCTTGTTGGGTTATAATATTTTGTTTAACAGAAAAGTCAATTTGATTTTTTCTTTCATTTACATCTTCAATACTCTTTAAATGATTTATTAATTCACTTTTTCCATCTGTAATAGTACCATTTTCATTATATAAGTAATTATCATTATGTGTTGCATTAAAAATTCCAAATACAACAGCTACTATGACTAACACAAGTAATATTAAAATAATTATTGTTTTTTTATTTTTCATTTTCATTACCCCCTTTCTTTTAATTTGTTAAGTTTATTGTTAAGCTTATTTACTAATGACTTATCATATATAATCTGTATTATAAGTAACAGCATATAGATTATAATATAAAATATAAATGTTTCTGTTAAACTATTTGTTATATTTTCAACTAGAAATTCACTTGTTGCACCAATGCTTTTTAGAGTTAAAGTTTTTATTATTGCATAAATAAAATTGAATATGATATTTCCAATTACAAATTCCAAAATATAAATATAAAATTTACTTTTTATTCTATAATTTTTTTCTCTTGTTTTACAGAAATTATAATTTTCATCACTATAAAAATACATTATATCTTTATATTCTATTTGTATAATATTATAGCCATCATATACCATAAATTTTTTCGTATCAAATTCTTTAATATAATTAACTATATTGTCTATTTCATCTACATTTTTATAAAATTCAATATTAATATTTACCTCGTTATTTTTTAATTGTTTATTTATAGATTTATTTATATGAATATTCATAAGAAATTTTCGTTCCTTTCTTTTGTTATTTTAATTATATAATTTTGTATATTATATGTCTATAAAATCAGGATAAGAGGGCTTATTTTTAGATAAATGGTCAAAAAATATGAGTAAAAATTCTTTTACCCATATTTAATCTAATATCTAAATTACTATTTTTCTCATAATTTTTTTAATTATTACCAATTAACCAATTAGCAATATCATATATTTGTATTCCTTCATACTGGTAATTTTCATGTTTTGTTCTCGCAATTATTATTTTAGGATATGCATCTCTAATTTGAAGCAATGGTTCTGTTTCTCTTTTTAAAGTTGATTCATCACTTATATTATCTGAAACTTGAATATAAAGATATTCATTACGTTTTTTGGCAATAAAATCAACTTCTTTTTGATACATTGTTCCAACATATAACTCATATCCACGTCTTAACAATTCTATGGCAACAATGTTTTCATATACTCTACCATAATCCATATTATTTGTTCCTAACATTGCATATTTAAAAGAGTGATCTGCTAAATAATATTTATCTTGAGTACTTAAATATTTTTTTCCTTTGATATCGTATCTTTTAACCTTATAAAAAGCAAATGCATCGCATAAGTATTCTATATAATTTTTTATAGTTTTATCTGTTATTTCAACTTGATTGCTATTTAAAAAATTTGTAATATTGTTAGAAGATGTTAAATTTGATATATTATCTATTAAGTAATTATTCAAATTGTTTAATACATCTATATTTTTCACATTATATTTTTGTCGTATATCTCTTATAATTAATGTATTAAAAATGTCTGCAATATAATTATATTTTTCTTCTTGTGTTTTATATACATAAGAACCAGACATACCACCTTCTAAAGCATATTTATCAAATGCTTTATCTATATCTGTATAATCATAGTATGTTACAAATTCTTTAAAAGAGAATGGATACACTTCAATTTCAAATGTTCTTCCTGTGAATAATGTTGCTAGGTCACTACTTAATAAGAATGCATTTGAACCTGTTATATAAATATCGTATTTTTCCTCTGCATGTAAGCCATTTATAGTTTTTTCAAATTCACTACACATTTGAACTTCATCTATTAAAATGAAATTTTGCTTATTTTCAATATATTTATCAGAAATATAATTATATAGTGCATGGTATTCTTTTAAATTTTCATATTTAGGTAAATTAAAATTAATGTGTATTACATTGCAATTATCGACATGATTTATGATATATTCTTTATAAGCTTCCAATAATTTTGATTTTCCGAGCTCTTCTAATACCAGTTATAACTTTAATATCTGGAGTCCCCATTACATCAATTAATGTTTTTAAATAATCTCTTTGTATTAGTTTCATCATATACCTCCATTACATCTTATTCCGAAAACATAATATTTTATAAAGTTTTCGGAGTAACTATATATATTATATACTAAATTTAAAAAATTACAACATTTTATTAAAATTTTATATTCCCTATTAATATAATAATTTTGTGTGTAATGAGATAAGACTGGTTATTGATAGCCCTTCCAATATGAAAGTTTTGTGCATATTGAGATAGGATTAAAACTTGGTAGACCGTCCAATATCAAAGTTTTGTGCAAAAAGAGATAGAAGCAAATTTAGATTTTATAATTCTATTTTTACTCTATTTCCCCTACTCTACCTGATTTTACAAAACATTTATTATTAGTTATTTAATGTTTTTAAAATATCATTTTTAGAAATTGGCCCTTCTCTTAAAATTTCAAAATCATTATTTGAACAATTAACTATAGTACTTGATATATTATATTTAACAGTACCTTCTAGCATTCCATCTAAATTTGGACATGATTTTTCTATCTCATCTAGATTTTTACATACTGGTTCTCTACTTAGTTTTTTATCTTTGTGTAAAAATATTCTATCAAATTGGTATCTCTTTTTCAATTTTTATTATTCAATTTTCCTACTAAAAGTTTATACTAACTGCTTTCATTTTTGCATAAATTATTATATACTATAGAAAATTATATAGAAGGAGTAAATTATGAATTTAACCAAAATTGAAACAAATATAAAAAGAAATCTATATTTACAAGAAACAAAAAACATTAATATGCACGAAAAAACTAGCAATATAGAAAATCAAGTTATAGATATATATCCGGAAATAAAATTTCAAGAAATTATTGGTTTTGGAGCAGCCTTAACACGGAAGTTCTGGATATGTTTTATCCAATATAAATGAAAATTTATCAAATAAAATAATTGAAGAATATTTTTCTGAAAATGGATTAAATTATTCTCTTTGTAGATTAACAATTGGAAGTTCAGATTTTTCTACAAAATCATACTCATATTCTAATAGAAAAGATTTATCTGATTTTAATATTAATGAAGATGATAACTATATTATTCCATTTATAAAGAAAGCTCAATCAGAATCAAATAATTTACAGTTTTTAGCAACTCCATGGTCTCCTCCATCTTTTATGAAAAGTAATAAAAATCTTAAAAATGGTGGAAAATTATTAGATAAATATAAAGGCTTGTATGCAGATTATTTTGTAAGATATATTCTTGAATACCAAAAAAGAAATATTAATATAAACTACATTACAACACAAAATGAGCCTAACGCAACTCAAAAATGGGAATCATGTTTATA
Organism: uncultured Clostridium sp.; assembly: GCA_964531445.1. GTDB lineage: Bacteria > Bacillota > Clostridia > TANB77 > CAG-508 > CAG-269. The sequence goes on from CAZHCX010000050.1 coordinate 3,849, forward strand.
TTCCGCAAATGAAGAAGCAGAGTTTATAAAAAAGCATTTATATCCTAAATTAAAAGAACATAATTTGGATACAAAAATATTAATTTGGGACCATAATAAGGATAATATGTTTTATCGAGTTCTAAATACAATTTCTGATGCAGAAATGAGCAGATATATTGCAGGTGTTGCATTTCATTGGTATACTGGAACTCACTTTGAAAATGTTGAATTAGTGCATAAATTATTCCCATCAAAACTAATATTTCAGACAGAAGGTTGCACAGGATATTCAAATTTTAAACCTCAGGATGAACTTTTTAATGCTGAATTATACGCTAGCGAAATAATCGGTGATTTTAATAGTGGTGCAAATGCATTTGTAGATTGGAATCTTGTTTTGGATTATAATGGTGGTCCAAATCATCAGAAAAATTATTGTAATGCTCCTATTATGATAAATAAGGACGGTTCAGATTATATAAAAACACCTTCTTTTTATTATTTGTCTCAATTTTGCAAATATATAAAGCCTGGGGCTAAAAAAATTGCTTTTAGTAGATATACAGAAAGATTAGATGTATCTGCTTTTCAAAATCCGGATAATAGTGTTGTTATTGTTATATTAAATAGAAATGATTTTAATATGGAATATAACTTATGTTATCAAAATCATTTTATTCACGATAATATGGATTCTCATGCTATTGTAACTTTTGTTTTAAAATAATAATTTGATTTTTATACATATGTAAAAATACGTATCAAATTTTTATCTGATACGTATTTTTTTAACATTTTATTATATCTGGATTATCTTGCATAAATTCTTCTGCTAAACTTTCTTTATCCCCAAACATTTTTACATACCCCTCTAATGATTCAGCTTTAGTTTTTAAGGTATCTACATTTGAATTCAAGTATATTTTTGCTTTTCCTTTACCATTTTTTGCTTCTTGAATCAAATTGGCAACTGGTGAATTTCCATCAAATGCAACAACAACAGAATTTCTTCTCTCAAAAATTTCATAATTAAAACTTTTGTATATTCCAAGTTCTGAAGGTTCTGGAGATACATATATACCATTAATATCTGCATTTTCAAGTTTATCCCTTACCTCTTCTGATACATATTTTGGTACTACTACTTTTATATCAAATTTTTTGTCTATTTCTTTTGAAATATCTAAAACAGCTTTTTCATAACCTTGCATTCTATGTCCTATTAGAATATATGTATTTTTATTATCTATTTTTTCTAACAGTTCTTTTAATTCTTTTCTAGCATTTTCAGTTAATGTTGTTATTCTTCCTTTTGAATTAAAGCTTCCACCTGCTATTACAATTGGTGTTTTATCTTTTGGCAATTCTGTTATTTGTTCCTTAAATATATCATAAGATTTAAAGCTGTTTGTATGTCTTTTCTTTATATCTTCCGCTTCTATTTGTTTCAAGTTATTTTCCTGTTCTTCATATAACGCCTGTTCAACTGTTCGCCCATTCAAAAACTCAGCAAATTTTTTACTCTTCTCTTCAAAATATTGTTCCTTTTGTTTTATTATTTCATCTTCTGTATCACGCATCTTCATAAAATCATCATCTGTTAAATCTAATAAATTTCTCCAAGCTATTTGTTCATCAATTGTATCAATACCGTAAAAGCCACAACCATCTGTTCCCTGAACACATTTTATATTATTTTTTAGGTATTGTTTTATAGGATGATCTTTTATATTAGTTAAATTATTTAATCTTACATTTGATGATAATTGAAACTCTAGTACTACATCTAGGTCTTGCATTTTCCTTATAATTCTTTTTCCAGTCTTTGTGTCTAAATTTGGAACATATAAACCATGACCTATTCTAAATAATGGTGCTTTTTCTCCATTTGGAACACATATTTTAATACAATCTAAGGCTTTTTCTATATTATCTTTTAAAGCATCTGTTTCACCAGCATGTAGTTGGATTGTAAATCCTTTATCTTCATATATTGCATATTTAACTATTTCTTCTATTATATCTGTAAATTCTGTAACATTGTTTATCTCTTCGCCTATTAAATCCATTCCAACAACATAAGGACTTTTGCTTATAGCCTTTATTACAGCTGGGCATTCTACTAATTGCTCATCTGTAAACAACGTTCTACTTGCTGCTACTAAAAATCTTATATGTACACCTGTTTCCGCTTCTATAAAAGGCATTATTTCGTGAATTTGCACTAAAGGTTTTATTCCTTTATCATATTTTTTTGATAAATCTGACATAGATATTTCTACATGTTTTATACCCTGTTTTTGATATTCTCTTGCTATCCATAATAATTTGTCTTTTAAAAATGTATTATTCTCATATGGACTTCCCGGTTTACTATCTGATATCATTTTTAATAAATTTTGTTTTATATCATTATCAGGTATTTGTTCTATTTTATCTAAATCAAGTTCAATTTTTTCTTCTGATGATGTTCCTTTAATTATTGCATATCTATACAATATAACTTTTTCTAAATTAGTAAAAACTGCTTGTCCATCTTTCATTAATACCAAACTATTACGTATTTTTATGATGTTTTCTTCAGCATTTTCTAAATTATTTAGTATTAAATCAGCAATATTAATAACTGTTTCATCATTTATCTTTCTTTCTAGTTTCTTTCCCGTTAACTCTGTTTTACTATATATCTTTTCTTGTCTTTTTCTTTCTTTTTCAACTTTACTTTTTTGCTTTTGTGTTAGTTTTATATCTAACTTATTTATATAGTAAAGTGAATAATTTATTTGATGTTTTATAGCTAATGCTATTAGCATATCTGGTTGTAATATTTGATTTAGATGAGTATGTATATCAGTTCTAAATTTTGCTTTTTTTGATATATATGATTTTACTATTGTTTTATTCACAGGAAATGTGTATTCCTTTGTTTGTGCCATAAGGACTTTTATTATTGAAGGTATTTTTGCTTTTCTTTCTATTGTGCCGTTTGAGTATATGTTCGCAATTTTTATACCGCCCAATCTTAGGATGTATAATTCTTTTCCATCATCATTTATACATGCATCTATTTTACCTGTTATTACTTTCATATCATTTTCGTTTTTTTCTGTTTCCACTCCACACACTTTTGCCAAGTTTGTTATTAAGTTTCCTGTTTTGTGATTTGGGGTCTCTATTATATATTTTAATTCGTCTTCTTTTTCTTGATATAATCTTACTATTATGTCTTTTTCTTTATCTAGATAAAATTTTGCAAACTGTTCCATTTTTACCTCCGTTCTTATTTGTAGTATATTATATAATATTATCATATTTTGTGTAATTATGTCAACAGACAATAAATCATTATATATCTAAAAAAGTATAGAAAAGAATTGTTCTAATCTATACTTTTTTACTAACTTTTAACTGCTCTATTGGCAATCTCAATTGCTTTTGAAACAATATTACCACAAGTTTTAGATGAAACATTGGCCCAACTTCCACCATCTTGTTTTACTTGGTCATACACACCCAATTCCTTAGCAATTTCAACTTTAAGATCCTCAGACATTAATTTACTATTTTTAGACATATCTTTATATCTCCTTCTAGAAACTAAGTTAAATTTTAAAATAAATTGTAATTACAACTTATCTTAATTTTATTATTTGTAAAATAAAATTTTTTATTAACTTAAAATTTGACATTTTTTCATTTTTTTAAATTTTATTTTTAAAAAATATGTCATATTTTTAATGTCACTTTAAAAGAAAAGATGTTCAATTAAAATTTTAATCCCCATAAGAATTAATATTACTCCACCAACTAGACAGGCTTTATTTCCATATTTATCTCCAAATCTGTTGCCTATCTTTGTTCCTATAACACTTAAAGCAAAAGCAACTATTCCAATTAAAGATATTGCTAAAATTAAATTTACCTTTAAAAATGCAAATGTTATTCCAACTGCTAATGCATCAATACTTGTAGCGATAGCAAGCAAAATCATTGTCTTAACATCTATATTGTCATTTACTTTATCACTTTCATCACTAAAGGCTTCTTTTATCATATTTGCACCTATACCAGCTAATAATATAAATGCAATCCAATGGTCTATGTTTGCAACAACGTTTTCAAATCCTTTTCCAAGCATATATCCTATAATTGGCATAAGCATTTGAAATCCACCAAAATATAAACCTATAATTATTGCTTTTTTCCAATTCATTTTCTTCATTGAAACACCTTTGCATATTGATACTGCAAAAGCATCCATTGCTAAACTTATACTTATTAACAATATTTCTATAATTCCCATTATAAACTCCCTTTTATTAATAATATTATTTTTATTTAATTTTATACATATTAAGATTGTTTTAT
>CAZHCX010000051.1:0-8068 GCA_964531445.1 uncultured Clostridium sp.
CATCTTTAGTTAATTGATGCACTATAGTTCCAACCATTTCCAAGTGAGCCAATTCTTCTGTTCCTATATCATTTAAAACAGCTTTTGATTTTTGATCTGGCATACCAAACCTTTGTGATAAATATCTTAATGATGCAGCAAGTTCACCATCAGGTCCACCATATTGAGAAATTATTACTTTTGCAAGTTTCGGGTCTTTACATTTTATATCAATTGGATATTGTAACATTTTATTATAAGTCCACATTAGCACATACCTCCTTCCCAAGGCCAAGGCTCATCAATCCATTTCCATTTATTACATGGAACGTTAATAGTTAATGGTCCGTAAACTTTTTGATACTTATCTTTCAAGTCTTTTACCTCATTGCAATATCTTCTATGCAAATTAAGTGCTTTTTCATCTTTTGGATGAGTGTCTAAATATAATGCAAGTTCATTTATAGCAAATTCGTAACTCTGTACTTTTTGCATTAATTCTTCTCTTTGACAGCAATCTCTTGTATTATCTTCCATCTTCCTCATCCTCCCCTACATTATTTCTTCTTGATGCTAAATATTTTATCTCTTCCATTGATTGGCCTGGTCTATATGGGCTGACTAATTCTGGAAATATTGTCCCCATTCTAAGTCCAACTTCTGGTTTGAATGTTTTGTTCATATATTGAATTGGAACATAACTTTGTGCCAGCATTGGATTTTGTGGAAATACATTATTGTCGTCAAAACCACATTCATAGCATTCCATGTTGTTGTCGTTGTTATTTCTGTAACTATTCATGTTTGTATAGTTATCTTCCATCATTTCATTTTGTGCTTCTGTTGCATTTTCAGTAAAATTATTATTCATACAACTGCATTGTCTATATATTCTAAACATAATTTTTCCTCCTTTTGTATTATTATATGTGTTTTTTCGACTTACTGTTACAAAAGATGGTTTAGTTTAAAAATGCAAAAAAACCTAATCTAGATTTTTCTAAATTAGGTTTTTATTTGAAGAAAGTCTGAAAGACTTTCTGTTTTATTTATTATAATCTTACAACTCCACCGATTGCTTTGTTTTTTGTTGCTCCTGGTAAAATTTCAGCTCCACCAGCTAATACAACTGTGTCACCTTTTTCTAAGATGTTTTCAGCTTGTAATACTTTTAATCCTTCTTCGATTGTTGCATTAATTGATTCTTTACCTTTAACTAATATTGGCATTACATTCCATGCAACTGATAATTGATAATATGTTGATTCATTATCTGTGATTGCAAGTATTGGACAAGCAGGTCCCATTCCAGCTATTCTTCTTACAGAATCTCCAGAATTTGTGTATGCAACTATTGCATCAGCTTTTAAGTTTTTAGCTGTTACACATGTTGTATAAGCTATGTTTGATTCAATATCTTTAGAATCTAATTCTAATGATTTTTTATCAAATCTCTTCCAATAACTTACTGTTCCTTCTATTGTTTTTGATATTTTAACCATTGTTTCAACGCATTCTACTGGATATTTACCCATAGCACATTCTCCAGAAAGCATTATACAACTTGTTCTATCATAGCAAGCGTTTGCAACGTCACTAACTTCAGCTCTTGTTGGTCTTGGGTTAGATGTCATTGATTCTAACATTTGTGTTGCTGTTACAACTGGTTTTCCAACTTCATTACATCTCTTGATGAAGTGTTTTTGAACAACTGGAACTTGTTCCATTGGTATTTCAACACCCATGTCTCCTCTAGCTACCATTATTCCATCTGTTAAAGCTAAAATTTCTTCGAAGTTGTCAATTCCTTCTTGGCTTTCGATTTTTGAAATAATTTTAACGTGTTTTCCACCGTTATCATCTAATAATTTTCTTATTTCTTGAACGTCTGATGCTCTTCTTACGAATGATGCAGCTATGAAATCAAATCCTGCTTTGATTCCGTTTGTTATATCATCAATGTCTTTTTGAGCTAATGCTGGTAAGTTTAATTTTAATCCAGGTACGTTCATTGTTTTTCTGCTTCCTAATCTACCTGTGTTTAATGCTTTACATTTGATATCTTGTCCGTTGATTTCTACAACTTGGAATTCAATTGCACCATCATCTACTAATAATGTTGCTCCTGGTTTAACATCTTTGTATAAGTCTTTGTAACTTACTGTTGTTTTTGTGTTGTTTCCAATTATGTCGTCATGAACAAATGTAAATTCTTGTCCTTCTTCTATTGTTACTTTTTCATCTCCAGATTCTAATTTTCCTGTTCTGATTTCAGGTCCTTTTGTGTCTAGTAATAAAGCAACTGGTTTATTTAAAGTTTCTCTTACTTTTTTAATTGTTGCTATTTTTACAGCATTTTCTTCATATCCTCCGTGTGAAAAGTTAATTCTTGCAACGTTTAATCCTGCTTTAACTAAATTTGTGAACATTTCTTCACTTTCACTTGCAGGTCCGATTGTACCGATAATGTTAGTTTTTCTAATCATTTCTTTCATTTTTATTCCTCCCTTATTTTAAAACCGTATCCTATTATAGCACAGTTTATTAGCATTTTTCAACATTTTTTGCAAATTTTGTCAATAATCGCAAATTTTATTTTAATTTAATAATTGCATTTACTCTACTTCCATCTTCACTACATAATGTAACAATGTGTTCTCCATCCTCAAAAGAATATCTACATCTAATAACATCACCAAGTTTGATTTCCCTTTTATACTGAATTCTAAAATTATCAAAAGGTCTCTGTTCGTAAACATCCTCTGGCAAAACTTCGTAAGCCAAGCTTAAGTAATTCAAATTATGAACATGTCCATTTAAATCAATGTCTTTTCTTAAAACTGTGTATACTAATTCATTTTCAAAATGATCTGGCTCTTTTATTTTATCCAATTCTGGCACATTAAATACATTTTTATCCTCAACTTCGTATTTATCAATAATACTTCTATCAATTTTTAAAATTCTATTTGTATGTATATCCATAATAACCCATTTTGATGTACCAATAATGCATAAATCATTTTGTTCATCAAAAACTTCAAAATCTCTGTAAGTATATGCTTTCTTTATTTCTCCATCAACAGTCCTTCCCCAAGTTGTGGCTGTTAATGTTTCTCCATACTTAGGTCTTTTTAAAACTTGAATTTTCCAGTCAAGAAGTATCCATGTAAAACCAACGTCTTCAATTGAATTTGGACCATACCCAATCATATCTGATTGATGTGTTGCTACATTTTCTAAAATTTCTAGTAGTCCTATGTTTTTTGCATAATTTTCTTTTCCTATATCTTTTATTAGTATTTTAAACTTTTCTTTAAATATCATCTTGTACTCCTTCTGCCGGGATTAAGGGACGTTCCTTAAAATCCCTTCTACGCGGGATTGAGGGACAGTCCTTCATTTAATTTATATAGAAATTTTTCTCAAATATAAATTTAAGGAGTGTCCCCTGTTCCCTTTAAACAGGGATTTTTAGGAACGTCCCCTAATCCCTGTATCCTGGTTTTTTTAATAATTTGAACATATTTTTCTTGTATTCTTCAACTCCTGGTTGATTAAATGGATTTACTCCTAATATCATTCCTGACATTGCACATGCTTTTTCAAAGAAATATATTAATTCTCCTATATTTTCTTCATCTAGTTTTTCTAGTGTTAATAATACGTTTGGTACATCCCCTGAAACATGTGCTTTTATTGTTCCTTCCATTGCTTTTTTATTTACAAAGTCTAATGTTTTTCCTGATAAATAGTTTAATCCATCTAAGTTGTCTTCATCACTGTTTATTGTGATGTCTGATTTTGAATTTTCTATTGATATTACTGTTTCAAATAGATTTCTTCTTCCTTCTTGTATGTATTGACCCATTGAGTGTAAGTCTGTTGTAAAGTCTACTCCTGCTGGAAATATTCCTTTTTGTTCTTTTCCTTCACTTTCTCCATATAGTTGTTTCCACCATTCTGTGAAGTAATGCATTTTTGGTTCGTAGTTTACTAATATTTCTATGTTTTTGTATAGTTTGTATAAAATATTTCTTACTACTGCATATTGATAGCATTCGTTGTATTTTAAGTTTGGATCATTGTATCTTTCTTGTGCATTTTGTGCTCCTTGCATTATTTTGTCAATGTCTATTCCTGCTGTTGCTATAGGTAATAATCCTACTGCTGTTAGTACAGAATATCTTCCTCCAACATTGTCTGGTATTACAAATTGTTCATATCCTTCGTTGTCTGCAAGCGTTTTTAATGCTCCTCTTTCTTTGTCTGTTGTTACATAAATTCTGCTTCTTGCTTCATCTATTCCATATTTATTTTCTAGAATTTCTCTAAAAATTCTAAATGCTATTGCTGGTTCTGTTGTTGTTCCAGATTTTGATATTACATTTACTGAAAAGTCTTTGTTCCCAATGTATTCAATTAATTCGTTGATATAGTTTGGACTTAAGTTGTTTCCTACATATAATATTTGTGGATATTTTCTTTCTTTTCCACTCAACATATTGTTGAACGAACTTGTTAGAGATTCTATAACTGCTCTTGCACCAAGATATGATCCTCCTATTCCTATAACAACAAGTATGTCAGATTCTTTTTTGATTTTTTTTGCTGCTTTTTTTATTCTTTTGAATTCTTCTTTATCATAATTTGTTGGTAGTTCTATCCATCCTGCAAAGTCCTTTGGATCATTTGCTTTGTTGTGTAATTCTTTGTGGATGTTTTCTACTTGTTCTTTATATTCCATTATTACTTTTTTTGTTATCCCTGTATTTTTAAATTCAATTTTAATATTAGCCATTTGTAGCCTCCTTTTCAATTTGATATGTGTATTATATAAAAATCATTTTTTAAATTCAATACTTTTTTTATTTTTTTGTAACCAATTTTTCTATTTTTCATAATATGTATTATACAAAGGAACAACGAGAACACGAAAAGATGATAGTTTTTTCTGAAAGGGGGTCTAGACTATGCCAGAAAATAGAGGTTGTGGTGGTTTCGGTTTTGGTGATGACTGCTGCTGGATAATCATCCTTATATTATTAATTTGCTGCTGTTGTGGTGGTAATAGAGGAGGATGTTGCTAATCCTTCATTAAGACATATTTGATAATAGTTTTGCTTATGCTTAATTATTGTCTAAAAATAAGTACAGTTACTTTAAAAAGCGACTGTACTTATTTTTTATTCATATCTTTTATTTATTTTGATTTTTCATATTGTTTCCGTATCTTTTAATTTTTTGAGTTGTTGTTTTTTCAAATTCTTTATCTCTTATATCAACATTTTTAATATGTTTATAATTTGGTATTTTTTTATTAACACTTGCAACAACATCATTTATAATTTTTATAATTTCTTCTTTTGTTGGAACTGATCCTTTTAAATATTCTGTTATTGCTTCTTTGTCTGGAAATATTTGTGCATTTACATATGTTTCGTCATCATTTTCTTTATGCATTCCTAAAACCAATGCTTCAGAAATTAATGGACTGTCATTTAAATATGCTTCTATTTCTTCTGGATAGATGTTTTTTCCGTTTTTTGTTACTATAACACTTTTGCATCTTCCTGTTATAAATAGATATCCATTTTCGTCAATTTTTCCTAAATCTCCTGTGTGGAACCATCCATCTTTTAAAACTTTTTCTGTTTCTTCAGGCATTTTGTAATATCCAAGCATTACATTTGGTCCTTTTACAATTATTTCTCCAACTCCCTCTTCATTTGGATTATCAATTTTATATTCTACATTTGGAATTGGAAGTCCTGCACTGTCATTTCTTTTAAAGAAGTCTGTATTTCCTGCTACTAAAGGCGCACATTCTGTTAAACCATATCCTTGTAATGAGTTTAAGCTTAATTTATCAAATGTATCTGCTATTTCTGGGTTAACTGCAGCAGCTCCAACTATGAATACTCTCAATCTTCCACCTAATGTATTTTTTACTTTTCTTTTAACAATTGCTTTTAAATAGAAAGGTAATTTATCTATTGGATTTTCATCAGTTTCTGTGTATTTTTTAGGCAATGATTTTTTTAAATTTTTCATTATTTTTTGATACATTTTTTCTAATAATAATGGCACACATAAAATAACTGAAGGATGATATTCCATCATATTACTTGTTATGTATCTTAAACCATCACAATAACAAATACTTGCACCACTGTATAATGGTAATAAAAAGCCAATTGTACATTCATAAGTATGGTGTAATGGTAAAACAGAAAAGAATAAATCACTTCTTCTTACTTTTACAATTCCATAAGTTGATAATATATTTGAACATATATTTCTTTGTGATAAACTTACTCCTTTTGCACTTCCTGTAGTTCCTGAAGTGAATAATAAAATTCTAAGTTCATCAGGGTTTACTTTAATATTTTCAAATTCTATATTTCCTTCTTCAACTATTTTTCTTCCATTTTCAAGTTGAAATTCAAATGATAAAAACTTGTCTTTTTGTTCTTTTTGATCAATTTGTGCATCTAAATCAAAATCAACAAATATTGTGTTTTTATTATTTAAACTTTCCATTTTTTCAATTATTTTCTTTAAGTTCTTGTTATCTCCTAAAATGCATTCAGCCTCAGAAACATTCATAAAGTTGATAACATCATCAGCATGCAATTCTTTATCTATTGGCACAACTATACCTACAATTGATGCTGCAATATAAGAAATTGCCCATTTATAAGAGTTCTTTCCTATAACTGCTATCTTCTTGTTTAATAGACCTTTTTTTATCAAACTTGTTCCTAATGCATATACATCATTTCTTAACTCTTCGTAAGTTTTGTTGTATATTTTTCCTTCTTTGTCTTTTAATTTAAAGGCTGTTCTTGTTTTGTATATTGTTGCAGATCTATCTATCATATCTTTAAAATTTGTTACTTCTTCACATTTATGATATTTTTCCTTTAATTGTTCTGCAATTGTTGCTTTTTTACTCATTATTTATTCTCCTCCTATGTCCATTTGCTTTGTCCACTTAAGAAACGTCCCAAAGTGGGCAAAAATTAAAGTTTGTGGCTTTTCTAACCGTTAAATTCCCATCATATATATTTTTTTCTCCATCTTTATATGGTATATCAAAGTACACGGTTGACGTGTATTTTTGATTTTTGTTATTTTCTATTTCTATATCAAATGCTACAGATGCTTCTATTTTATCTAACGAAACACCACATCTTTTTAATAACTTTCCATTATATGTTATTGGATTTTGCACATCTGTCATTGTGTAATCTGTTTTTATATTTTGATTTATATAGCATAGTGTTATTGGATTTGCACAGTTGTTAAATAAAATTGGCTTGCTAAAATCAGCTTCGCTTTCTGATGTTATTTCAAATTGAAGTTCATCATTTATTTTATTATTTTCATCAATTTGTCCTTTTGCAAATTCTTTTACTGATTTATAATATAACCCTGCATTTCCTTCTTGTGGCTGGCTTGTAAATTTGATATTTTTTATTTTTACATTTTTTAATGTATTTTCCAATGTATTTTTTTCTGAATTATTGTTTATAAATATTGCTATGTCTGTGTACGCATATAAATTTTCTATTGTAAAGTTTGAGTTTGAGCTCATTTTATTTTTGCAGTCGCTACTACTAAATAATACAATCTTATCTATTGAAAATTTATTTTCTGCATTTACTTTTGCAAATGATATTGTACTTTTTTCAAATTCTTTTCTACTTATTAAATTACTTTGTACATTTTTATATAAAGTAATTAATGATATTATTAAAATAAATAAAATTATTATTAAGATTATTTTCTTAATTGTTTTTTTCATTTTCTTTTGTTCCTCCTACATATATTTTATTATACATCTTTTGTCTGATTAATTCATAATTTTTTTACAAAAACTATAAAATAATTTTATAAGTTTAAATTTTTATTGTAAAATATATGTAATTTACTTATATATGATAGTATATTTTTCTTATAAAATCAAGCTATTTTGATTTTTTGAAAAAATTTTTAAAAAATATTAAAAAAAGTATTGACATTTTATTTTAAATCTTGTATACTAGTCAATGTCGAAAGGACATGGTCGTTTAGCTCAGCTGGG
>CAZHCX010000052.1:0-7981 GCA_964531445.1 uncultured Clostridium sp.
AAATTTAAATACTATTTATGACTGGACATTTAGCAAAAATGGAATAATTGATAATTCAACATTGCTTCTTTATATGTGATTCTTGGAAATGGATATTCTGCTATTTTTTTATCTGAAAATTTCTTAAATATGTTATACATTACAGGTTCTATAACTTTAAATACATCTTCTTGTGTTGCAAAACTCATTTCCATATCTAATTGATAAAATTCTCCAGGCGCCCTGTCTGCTCTTGCATCTTCATCTCTAAAGCATGGTGCAATTTGAAAATATTTATCAATTCCAGATACCATTAATAATTGCTTAAATTGTTGTGGTGCTTGTGGTAAAGCATAGAATTTTCCAGGATGTAATCTACTTGGTACTAAATAATCTCTAGCACCCTCAGGTGATGAACTTGTAAGGATTGGTGTTTGTACTTCTAAAAAACCTTGTTCTTGCATCTGATTTCTTAAAAATTGTAAAACTTCAGCACGCAATTTTAAATTTTCTAAAATTTTTCTGTTACGCAAATCTAAATATCTGTATTGAAGTCTTAAATCTTCTCTTATTTCTTGATTTGCGTTTACTTCAAATGGAAGATTTCCAGTTCTTTTTCCTAAAACCTTGATTTCTTCAATTTTGATTTCAACTAAACCTGTTTTTAATTTAGGGTTTACAGTTTCTTCATCTCTCTTTTTTACTGTTCCATAAACTGTAACTGTTGATTCAATAGGAATATGTGATGCGATATCAACATCTTCTGTATCTGCTGATGTTACAACTTGTGTAATTCCATACATATCTCTAATATCAAGAAAAACTAAACCTCCTAAATCACGAATAGTTTCTACCCATCCTGCTATTCTTACTTTTTTGCCTACATCTTCTAGGCTAATTTCGTTACATGTGTGTGTCTTGTACTCACTCATAACTGTACCTCCTTTTCGTTGTACAGTAAGCGTTATTTGGGCATAATGATTTTATACAACCAAAAAACGCCCACTGCATAATATTTATGCAGGGACGAAATAATTTCCGCGGTACCACCCAGCTTGAAAAATTTTTATAAACTTTAAATTTTTCCACTTTATAAAATTGCTCCAATGTGTTTCACTAATTAGGTTGACCTTAAAGGGTTTTCAGCCGGTGACCCTTATTCTCTAAAAGTAATTTCTAACAGCTTTGTATTGTACTAACGCAATATTTTTTATTATTATACTTAATAAATTAACATTTTATTCATCAATTTGTCAAATTTTTTAATTAAGTGTTAAAACATTGATATTATTTTCTTTCAAACTATATCTCTATGCATCAACATCATCTTCTGTAATAGTCTTCAATGCTTTTTTATTTTTCACATTTTTTGTATTACTTGCATGACAAATAATAGTTTTCTCATACATATTTCTAACAAATCTCGCATTACCAAAATTCTTAACATTTTTATTTTCTTCAATTATCTTTTCAGCTTTTTTATTAGCCTCATCTGTTATAACAAATCCAGATTTAGTCATCATTTGACTAAATATTTTCATCAATTCTTCTACTGTATAATCTTTAAAATCAACAGTATATCCAATCCTAGAAACAATTCCAGAATTTAAATCTAAGAAATCCTGCATTTCTTTTGTATACCCAGCAAATATAACAACAAGATTATCTCTATTATTTTCCATTGCTTGAATTAATGTAGCAACCGCTTCTTCGTTAAATGAATTTCCTTCACCTTTTCCACTTGCAAGTGCATATGCTTCATCAACAAATAAAACTCCACCCATTGCTCTTTGAATTACATCAGCTGTTTTTACAGCAGTTTGTCCAACATATTCTGCAACTAAGTCTTTACTTGTAACCTCAACTAATTTATCAGATTTAATGTACCCAAGCCCATATAATATTTTAGCTACAATTCTTGCTACAGTTGTTTTTCCTGTTCCAGGATTTCCTAAAAATACCATGTGTAAATTTATATTTTTAATATTTAACATATCTTTTGATTTTTCTTTTAATTCAATTAAACTTACTAAATCACGTAGCATTTTCTTAACATCTTGTAAACCAACTAAACTATCAAGCTCTTGGAATATTTCATCAATTGTTTTTTGTGCATTATATTCTGGTACTTCCTTATTAAAAGCAACATATTTTATTAAATCATCTCTATATTCTTGATATGATTTTTCAGTTTTTGGATATGTTTCTGAAATATAATCTAATACTTTTACACTTAAGTCATCTGAAATTTCTGAAGTGTTTTTTAATTGTTCAATTATATTGTTATAAACATCTTGTACATCTAACTTTGTTTCAACTATTTCAAAGTCTAACAAATTATTTTTTATTATATTTCTATCTTCAAATACCATATTAGCAATATCTTTATTTTTTAGCACTACAATTGTTAATACACTATTTAAATTTTCTGTTATGCATTCTTCAAACTCATGTAAATACTCGTTTTTTACATTTTTATCTTTTTGATTTAAAACATCAAAATCTTTAAATATAACTATATTAGCATTGTTGTAAATTTTAGAAAATTCATCTTTATTTGGCATATCATATAATGAAATATTTTTCTTTATGCCATTTCTTACATATTTAAATAAATTATTTGCACTTTCTATAATTCCTATTATTTTTTCTTCGTTTTCTTTATCGATTGAATATATTGCCATATTAAATGATATATATTGTTTTTCTTTGTTTTCACTGTAATTTTTCATGTATGTTATAATCTTTTTTAATGTTTCTTTTGATTTTTCTTCTATATTCAACTCATCTATTTTACTTAATACTTCAGTATATCTATTTTCTTTTTCTTCGACTGATATTTCAACATTTTCTTGTTTTTTTACTATTATTTCTGGTATATCAGTTTGATTATTTGTATTCGTGTTTTTGTTTGTATTTTGTATAGGTCCAAAAAAATCATTGTATACGTTTTTTAATATATCTTCTCTGTTCATAAACTATTCCTTTCTAAAAAAATGCTACTTTTATATCAAGTAACATCTTTTTATAATATAAAATTCTAGTTATTATTTGATGGAACTTTAATTTCTATCATTTTTTCTTTTAATTCTTTTTCAATATTTTCAAGTTCTTTTTCAGCCTCTTGACGTTTAATTCTACCATTTTCATGAATTTGAATAACTTGATCTAAAGTATCAATAATATCCTTATTAGTTTTTTGTAATGTTTCAACATCAACAATAGCTCTTTCAGACTCTTCAGCAATTTGAATAGAACCTTGTTTTAATAATTCACTATTCTTAACAAGCATATCATTCGTTAAATCTGTAACAGCTTTTTGAGCTCCTAACGCTTGTTTTGCATTATTTATACCAAGTGCAAGTACCATTTGATTTTTCCATAAAGGAATTGTATTTGTAATAGAACTTTGAATTTTTTCAACTAATTCAGAATCATTATTTTGTAATAATCTGATTTGTGGTGCCATTTGAATTGAAATGATTCTTGTTGTTTTTAAATCATAAATTTTCTTTTCAAATCTATTTATTGTATTTTCCATATCTTGAACTTTTTGTGCATCTAATTGTTCACCGCTTTGTTTTGCTTGTTCAATTAATTTTGGTAATTCAACATTTCTTAATTCATCTAATTTTCTTTCGCCAGCAATGATATATAAAGAAATTTCTTTAAAGTAGTCTAAGTTCTTTTCATACATAGTATCAAAAATTGTTATATCTTTTAACATTTGTAATTTGTGGTTTTCTAAATTCTTTTCTATAGTATCAATATTTGTTTCAATTTTACTATATTTTGCAACTATTGTATTTAATTCTTTTTTAGCATTGCTAAAAAGTTTAGCAAGTCCTGTTTTCTTTTCACTTGAAGTGATATCAGAATCAAATGATTTTATTTGACCAACTAAGTTTGCAAGCAAATCTCCAACTTCTCCAGCACTTCTTGTTTTAATATTTTCTAAAACGCTATCAGAAAATTGTGATATTTGTGTTTGAGCTTTTGCTCCATATTGTAATACTTGAGCTGAATCAGAAACATTTATTTTAGCAATAAATTCATCAATTGCTTTTTTTTCTTCATCTGTTAATAAATCATAATTTAATGAGCTTTCTATTTTTTCATTTGTTATTTTTTCTGTAGCAGCTTCATTAACTAAATTCTCTACATTTTCCTTTTTCTCAATTTTTAATTCTAAATTTTCCATTTTAATTCAATCCTCTCTATTTTAAATAATCAATAAGTTTATTATATATATCCATTTTTAAACTTGATACTGTACTTGTAATTGTTTTTGGAACACCAATTCCAAATTTTGAAACATCATAACTTCCACCAGTTATACCAGTTCTAAATCCATATTTTTCCCAAGCTATTTTTTGAATCTCACTATCTTCAAATGCTTTATAGAATGAATTTCCTTTATCATTAAATGATGCAATACAGTGTGAGTTCCAAATTGTTGGTGATGGATATAAAACTCTTATACTATCTTTTACTTGATTAAATCCATCTGGATTTGAATTTGCAAATTCTATAATTGATTTTTCGTAATCAACTATCATTGGTTCTCCACCCATACCTGTTTTTAAATATCTTTCAAATAAATCAGCAGGTGTATTATTCATATAACCTGATTTAGTGTAAAATTCTTTTAATTTAGGAAGATTTGCATCTACACTTTCATTATTTACTTGACTTTGACACATAATTGAAAGAAGTAATCCATAATATGTTGCTCCAGGTGATGATGTAACAGGATCTGTTGATGCAACATTTATTGTTCCATATAATTGTTTAAGTCCAACATCAGACCATTTTTTACCTTCTAATATATAATTTAAAAGTTTGTCCATATCTGTTATATAATACACACCATCTGTATTAGTAACAATACCTTGTTTTTCTAAGCTATCAACTACATCTGCCCAGCTGTATATAACAATTGGTGTATTTAAAGTAAGTCCACCACCTAAAACTGTGTATCTTGAAGCTTCTCCATTTTCTTTGTTTGGAGCTAATTTATAATAATCATAAAATCTTTGATCAGATGTAAACATTGCGTCATATTTAGTAACACCATCTTCTCTTACTAATTCATTTTTTATTAGTTTGCCATTACTCCAAGAATCATATACAACATTTAATTTGTATTTTTCTCTCATTATTCTAACAACATCTTCATCTGCAATAAAGTCTTCCTTTCCTCCACCTGTTGCAACATAAACTGTTGTTAAATTACTTAAACCATCTGAACCATCTTTCTTTTTACTAGCATATCCAATTCCAATAATTATTAAAACTAATACTACAAAAATAATAATTCCAAGTAATTGTTTTTTATTTTTCAACTTTAATCACTTTCCTTTCCATCATCTTTTTTTGTTTTAAAATCTTCAGAAACAAATCCATCAGATCTAAGCATATTTTCAAAAACTTTCATTTCTGCATCTGTATCAACCATTTCAGATTGATATAAATTATCCAATTGTTTTTTGAATGCTTCATCAATTTTTGAAACCATATTTTCTGCTTGTTTCATAAATTTCTTGCTTTCCTCAGATGTTAATCTTTGATTTTCTATTTCATCATATTTATTTAAAATATTAAGTGTAATTGGAAGATAATAATCAAAAAAGTTTTCAATTTTATCAAATTTTTCAGGCTTCTTCTCAACTGTTTGAATAATTTTTAAAGTAGTTGTATAAATATCTTTTATGCGAAGTTTTAAATTCTCATCCTCAACTTGTGAAACCATATTATAAATTTTATTATTTTGATTTTTAGCCTTTGCAATTGCCTCATTAAAATCAACTTTTTCATCTTTTATCTCAATCTTTTCCTTCGTGTGAAATATAAGTTCACCAGCTCCAAATGCCGCAGCACCAATTGCAAGTGATGGTATTATCCCCACAGAAAAGGCTAAATATGGAACTGCAAAAAATGTTCCACCGCACTACTGCAGACAAAATTTCTGGATTTTTCATTTTACTTTCCTCATTTCTGTTTTAGTTTAATTATATCCTCTAACTTCTTTAAATGCTTGAACTAAGTCTTCTTTTCCATCAAATATTTTAGCATTTGTTAAATTAGCCATTTGTCCTAATTGTCTTTGACTTGCACTTCCAAACATTATTGAATAAATTGGAATAGCTTTATTAATTGTTTTATAATAAGCTTCTAATTCTCTATAAGTTCCTACATTTCCATTTCCATCAGTCATTAATATAACTGATGTATTATATACGTTTTGATCTTCATCTTTTAAAATTTCTAATGCTTTCATAGCTGCTGGATACAATGCTGTAGTACCTGTTGTTTTTTCGCTTTCTATATTTTTTAATATTCCTGCTGTATCAGTTCCGTTTGCTGTTGACCATACACTTCCAACATCACTTGCAAATGGAATTATATCAATTTTATCCTTATCAGAAAATTGAATATAATCGCTTGAAGCTTTATCTGTTAAAATATATCTCATTGCATTTATAAGTTCTTTTATTCCTGTTCCACTCATACTTCCAGAATAATCTAAACAAAATGCAACATGAACTGGTTTTCTAAGCTCTGTTTGATATAAATTTAAAGCTAATTTTATAACATCTTTACTTGGATATTTTAAGGGTGAAATATATTTTGTTGTATCAATTCCCCAATCTGGATTAAATATTGTTTTATCAGCGTTTTTATTTACTCCCCCATACCAAGTTCTTTTTCCATATTGTTGTAAAAAACCTTGTCCTTCATCACTTAACAAATATTGTTGTATATCTGTAAAAATTTCTTTTTTAGATGAATCACTATTTTTAATATATGCAAATGGTGCATCTGAAATTGAAACTCCATCTACTGGATAAACTGCATATAATGGTTCTTTATTTTGATTTGATAATTTTTTGTTAATATTTATTATTGAAGATTCATAAGTTACAACTGCCTCATAATCTCCATTTAAAAATAATTCTTCTAAGAAATCCTCATCACCAGATGATCTTTCTAACCCAGAAAATACTGTTTTTATTTTTCCTTTTAATTCCTCATTATTAAGAATCTCTTCAGTTAAAACCTCTGGATTTCCAGCCATTGTTGAAAGCAATCCTAAATAGGCTGATGCACCACTATTTGTTGTTGTTGGATTTGACATACTAAACTTTAATTTTCCGCTTGATATTGCATTTAAAATATCTTGTGTATAAACCTCTTTACCAACAAGCCCTAGTTCTTGTGCTTTAGATTTTTTAATTCCAAATATTACTGGATTTATGCTTGTACATTTTGAATTTGATAATGTTGATGTATTTTCTAGCATATATCCCCATATAGAATTTGATAACCATACAGCATCATATTCTGAACTGTCATTATTTAGTTTTTGCATTATTTCTAATGAACCAGCATACTCAAAATTAACATCATACCCTTGTTTTTTTGCATAACCTTCAACAATTTCTTCTAAAGGTTCATTTTCTTGACTTGCCAAAATATTAAAAGTTTTGTTTGAATAATCTCCTAAATATCTTTTAATTGATTTCTTTTCATCTCTTCTTTCGCTTGAATAACTACTTATTAATGCAATAAAAATAATAACAAGTATAATCCAAACCCATGAGATTTTTTTGTTTTTCTTTTCCAAATTTACACCCCTCTTTTTTATATTTTTTATTGTCCTAATTATATATTAACAACAACTATTTTGCAATAATTTTTATATTAAAGTTTTGTTTTTTCAACCAATTAATCAACGTCCCCAATGGTTGAATAGTCAAAAAAAGAAGACTATTTCTAGCCTTCTTAATATGAATTCATACATTTATATATTTTAATAATTATTTATTATTTACTAAATCTTTTAATGCTTTACCAGCTTTGAATACTGGAGCTTTTGATGCAGGTATTTTGATTTCTTCTTTAGTTTGTGGGTTTCTACCTTTTCTTGCAGCTCTTTTTCTAACTTCGAAAGAACCAAATCCAACTAATTGAACTTTATCTCCTTCTACTAATGCGTTTG
>CAZHCX010000053.1:0-7707 GCA_964531445.1 uncultured Clostridium sp.
GATAAACTTCGTCATTCTGCAACAGCATCATTATTTGAAACAAAAGATGTTATCATAGTTGCATCAGTTTCTTGTATCTATGGTTTGGGTGACCCTATCGACTACGAGCATATGATTGTTTCATTGCGTCCTGGTATGCAACAAAGTCGTGATACAATTATGAAAAAACTTGTTAATATGCAATATTCTAGAAATGAAATAGATTTTAAAAGAGGAACTTTTAGAGCAAAAGGAGATATTCTAGAAATTTATCCATCTGACCAAAGTGAATCAGCTATTCGTGTTGAATTTTGGGGTGATGAAATTGAAAAAGTTCATGAAATCAATCCTTTAACAGGAAAGCCAATTGCCGAGAGAACACATGTAATGGTCTTCCCTAATTCTCACTATGTTACAACATCAGATAAAATGGAAAAAGCTTTAGTTACAATTGACCAAGAATTGCAAGAAAGAATCAAATATTTTAAAGATAATAATAAGTTAATTGAAGCTCAAAGAATTGATGAGCGTACAAATTTTGATATGGAAATGATGCGTGAAACAGGCTTCTGTCAAGGAATTGAAAACTATTCTAGACACATCAGCGGTA
Organism: uncultured Clostridium sp.; assembly: GCA_964531445.1. Taxonomy (GTDB): domain Bacteria; phylum Bacillota; class Clostridia; order TANB77; family CAG-508; genus CAG-269. The sequence continues at coordinate 590 of CAZHCX010000053.1, forward strand.
GACCTGCAGGATCTCCTCCATTTACATTATTTGATTATTTACCAAAAGATTTCTTATTGTTGATAGATGAATCACACGCTACAATACCTCAAGTTAGAGCAATGTACAATGGGGACAGAGCACGTAAGGACTCATTAGTAAACTATGGATTCAGACTTCCATCTGCATATGATAACAGACCATTAACATTTAACGAATTCGAAGAAAGAATTAATCAAGTAGTATTTGTTAGTGCAACACCTGCAGACTACGAAAAAGAGCACTCAAAAGAAAACGTTGTAGAACAAATTATCAGACCAACAGGACTACTTGACCCAAAAATTGAAGTAAAACCAGTAACAAATCAAATAGACGATTTAATTGAACAAATCAGAATCAGAGTTGAACGTAAAGAAAGAGTCTTAGTAACAACACTAACAAAAAAAATGGCAGAAGATTTAACATCATATCTTCAAAGTTTAGACATCAAAGTAAATTATATGCACTCAGACATAAAGGCATTAGAAAGACTTGAAATCATACGTAATCTACGTCTTGGAGAATTTGACGTTCTAGTCGGAATCAACCTTTTAAGAGAAGGATTAGACATACCAGAAGTTTCACTTGTAGCAATTCTTGATGCAGACAAAGAAGGCTTTCTACGTTCAGAAAGATCATTAATACAAACAATCGGACGTGCAGCAAGAAACACAGACGGAACAGTTATAATGTATGCAGACGAACTTACAGAATCAATGGAAAAAGCAATTACAGAAACAAATAGAAGAAGAAAAATACAACAAGACTATAACACAGCACACGGCATAACACCAAAAACAATTAAAAAATCAGTAAGAGACACAATAAGCATTACTAAACAAGAAGATATTGGAGTTGAATTTAAGATGGAAAATCCAGATGAAATCAAAAACACTATTTCAAAACTTACTGACGAAATGCTTAAATATGCTGCAAATATGGAATTTGAAAAAGCAGCAGAAATCAGAGACAAAATAAAAGAATTGGAAAAACTAATCGGGATTTAGGGACGTTCCTTAAAATCCCTTCTAGAAGGGAATAAGGGACAGTCCTTTATTCTCTTCTTTATTAATTTAAAGGAGTGTCCCTTAATCCCCGCAAACAGGGATTTTAAGGAACGTCCCTCAATCCCTCTTACATTGCACTTCTATATAAATTTATAAAGTCTTCTTTTGTTACTTCTCTTGGGTTACCTGGTTTACAAGGATCTTCCATTGCTTTGTCAGCTAACATTTCGAAGTCTTCTTCTTTTGCTCCGTAGTCTTTTATTGTTTGTGTTATTCCTACTGCTTTTGATAATTCGCTTATCATCCATACAAATGTGTTTATTACATCTTGGTCATTTAAGTTTGCTGCGTCTGGTCTTCCTATTTCGCATAAGATTTCTCTAAATCTTTGTGCTGTTTCTGGGTTTGCTCCGTTGAATCTCATTACTGTTGGTAATAACATTGCGTTTGCTATTCCGTGTGGTGTGTCATACACTGCTCCTAATTGGTGTGCCATTGAGTGTACTATTCCTAGTCCAACGTTACTGAATCCCATTCCTGCAATGTATTGTGCCATTCCCATTTTTTCTACTGCTACTGGGTCTTTTTCGTTTACAGCTGCTGGTAAATATTTGAATATCATTTTTATAGCCTTCATATGGAACATGTCTGACATGTCGTTATGTGCTAGTGTGATATATCCTTCTACTGCGTGTGTTAGTGCGTCCATTCCTGTTGCTGCTGCTAGTGATTTTGGCATTGATGCCATTAATTCTGAGTCTACTATTGCTACAATTGGAATATCATTTGGGTCTACACATACCATTTTGATTTTTCTGTCTTCGTCTGTTATAACATAGTTGATTGTTACTTCTGCTGCTGTTCCGGCTGTTGTTGGTAATGCTATTATTGGCATTCCTCTGTTTACTGTGTTTGATAAACCGTTTAATGATTTTATATCTGCTCTGTCTGGGTTTGTCATTACTATTGATACGCCTTTTGCTGTGTCAATGCTTGATCCTCCACCTACTGCTACAATTACGTCTGCTTCTGCTTCTTTGCATGCATCTACACCATCTAATACGTTTTTGATTGTTGGATTTGGTTTAATTTCATCATATAATGTGTAATCTATACCAGCGTCCTCAAATATTTTTTCTACTTTTGCTGTTACTCCAGCATTTACAAGTGATTTATCACTTACTAAAAACACCTTTTTAAATTTTCTGTTTTTGATTTCTTCTGCTAAAACCTCTCTTGCATTGTTTCCAAAATAAGATGTTTCGTTTAAGACAAATTTAACTGCCATTTTTTATTCCTCCTTTGTATTTTTATTTTTATATTTTTTCATAGTCATTTGGAATTTCAAAATAATTGTCATCCACATTACTATAATTAATATCAATTTTTTGTGTTTCTTCGTTGTCTCCTACTATTGTTTTAATGTATACTAATTTATCGTTGTTGTAGTATAATCTTGTTTTTGCATATTCTAAGTTGTTAACTTCTAATTTATTATTAAATAAGAAATCTTGATTTTCTGGTATTTCTTCGTAATTATATTTTTTACCATTTACATTATCTTTTTTATTTGAAACATTTACACTGTCTTTTAATATTTGAAATTGTTCTTTTATTTCTGTTAAAATTTGGTCATTATTTTCATAAGTATAGCACATTTTGTCTACATCATCTAAATAATAAGTGTTTCCATCTTTTACAATATATTTTGATGTTCTTCCATCTATTGTTACTTCTCTATATGCTTTATCCCCTTTTATGATTGTAACAATTTTGTTGTTTTCATCAATTGTTTGTGAGAATTTATATTCATTTGAATTTGATATTTTTTCATATAATTTTAAAGTTTTTGATTCTTGATTTTGAGCTACTTGACTCTCTTGATTATTTCCTTTTATTGATTTTTGTTTGTTTGCAAAAACAACTATTCCAACTATTACCAATATTACTGCTAAAATTGATATCCCTAATATTATTGCTTTCTTTTTATTCATTTATTCTTCCTCCTAAATAAACTTTTAATCTTTTGCTTAATTTTTAAAATGTTAATATGTGTTTAAAAAATTAGTTTTAATTTAAACTTATATATTTAGTCACCTAGATTGATTCCTACACTTCTTGCTGTTTTTACTAAGTCGTCATCCATTGTAACTTTTCTTTGATTACTTTCTGCTGTATTTCCTGAAACAGCTCCAATTTCTTTATTTTGTCCAACAACGTCTTCAAGTGATGCAAAATCAACTCTACCATTTTTGATTACAACTAAATTTCCAAATTTTTCTTCTAATGCTAATCTCATTGCTGCAGTTCCATATTTAGTTGATAAAACTCTATCAAATGCAGTAGGAGTTCCACCTCTTTGCATATATCCTAATGTTGTGTTTCTTGCTTCTAGTCCTGTTAATTCTTGTAATTGTTTTGCAACTTTATCTCCAACTCCACCAAGTTTTGTGTTATCAACACCTTTTCCGTTATCTCTAACATTTTGTACTGAGATTGCTCCATCTTTTGGTGCTGCACCTTCTGCTACTACAACTACACTAAAGCTTTTACCTCTACCTTGTCTATTTTTGATTTTTTCTGCTACTTTGTTTATGTCATAAGGAATTTCTGGAATTAATGCAACATCAGCACCACCAGCGATTGCTGATTCTAACGCAATCCAGCCAGCATATCTTCCCATAACTTCTAAGACCATTATTCTGTGATGTGTTTCACCTGTTGTATGAAGTCTGTCAATTGCTTCCATTGCAACAGAAACAGCTGTATTGTAACCAAATGTTATTTCTGTACAAGCAACGTCATTGTCAATTGTTTTTGGAACGCCAATTACATTTACACCTTTAACAGCAAAATCTCTTGCAGATTTTTGAGTTCCATCTCCTCCTAATGTGAATACACAATCAAATTCGTCATTTTTGATATTTTCAACACATTTATCTGATAAATCTTTATATTCAACACTTCCATCTTCTTTTACAACTTTGTAATTGAAAACATTTGCATTTGTTGATGAACCTATAATTGATCCACCTTTTGGTAAAATACCTTCTGCATTTCCGTTTTCTGCAGTACTTAATCTAACGAATTCGTTTTTTAGTAGACCATTATACCCATCAATAAATCCATAACATTCTACTCCACTATTTTCTGCAGTTTTAACAATACCTCTTATTACGGCGTTAAATCCTGCTACATCTCCTCCATTTGCTAAAATTGCAACTTTCTTTATCATTTTAAATTCCTCCTAAACTTTTAAGTTTTTTCATTTGTCCATTTAAGAAACGTCCTCAGATGGACATGGGCAAAACATTGCAGCTCTTTTATCTTGATTTACTGCTATATCAACAATTTCTTTGTCTTGTCTTAAACGTAAACTTGCGTATTTTACAATTAATCCTTTATTTGTTACTGCTGCTTTTACAACTTCTTTATCATCTCGCAATGCTTCGCTTGCAAAATAAAGTGTTTGTCCATATTCTTTTACGCTTGACATTATTACTTCTTTATCAGCTTTTAATCTTTCTGATACATAACACGCTGTCCATGGTGCGTTTTTTATTGCTAATAGTGCTATTTCCTTATTGTCTTTTAATCTTTCTGATACAAATTCCATTGATTCACCATCTTGTTCCAATGCTGTTTTTACTACTTCTTCGTCATCTTGAAACTCTGGTGCTGCAAATTCTAATAATTTTCCTTTTTCTTTTACTGCTTGCAATACATAATCTCTATTGTCTTTGTTTGCTTTCATTGCTGTTACATCTGGATCTTCCATTTTTATAACATTCCTTTCCAGCATAAATTTAATTTACTAAACTATTATATAGCTTTACTTAGATTTTCAAAATTTATTTCCTTTTTGCTATTAATGCTTTTATTTTTATTCCTTGTTCTGAAAACATTTTTTCATGCTCTGTTTCTATATTATTTTCAAATATTGGTTCATTATGTAGATCATAAGTTTTTGAAACTATCTCAAATCCACTTTCTTCAAAATATATTAAACTTGAATTAAATAAGTCATCATCATCTGTTTTGAAGTAAACTTCTCCATCATCTGATAATATTTGTTTGTATTTTTCTAACTGTCTTGAGTGTGTTAATCTTTTCTTTCTGTGTTTTCCTTTTGGCCATGGATTGCAGAAATTTATATAAATTCTTTTTATGTCGTCTGTTTTATCTAATATTAATAAAATTCTTTCTATATCAAATCTTGTTAGTGCTATATTTTCTGGTTTGATGTGTTTCTCTTCATATACTTGCTCTACGTTTCTTTTTGCAAGTCCAAGCATTGCATCTACTAAGTCTATTGCTATGTAGTTGATGTCTAAATTGCTTGATGCTAGATGTGATATGAATTGTCCTTTTCCACATCCTAGTTCTAAGTGTATTGGTTGTTCTTTTTTTGTATAAAATTCTTTCCATTTTCCTTTCCATTCTTCTGGATTGTCAATGTAAAATTCGCTTGCTTCTAGTTCTGGCCTTGCCCATTTTTTGTATCTTATTCTCATTGCTTTTTTCCTTCCATTGTTGCTATTTTTAATATTTCTTTTTCTAGAAAATTATATACATATTTTTTGAAATTGTAAAGGCAAAATTTGTATTTTTTCTATTAAAATGTTAAAATGTTGTTACATTAAGTAAATATGTTTATAAAAAATTAAAAGGAAAAATTATGGAGCTTAAATTTATAATTAAAAATGAAAATGAAAATGAAAAAATTAATCAAATATTACAAAACCAGCTTGGAATTTCTTCTAGGCTTCTTTATAAGTTGATTAAAGGAAATAATATTAAATTAAATAATGATTCTTGCGATACCAGAAATACTGCTAATGTTGGTGATTTATTGACTGTTGATTTTAATTATGCCGAAGATAATTCTAATATTGTTCCAACTAAAATGAATCTTGATATTGTTTTTGAGGATGAGTGGTTGCTGGTTGTTAATAAACCTGCTGGTATTGCTGTGCATCCTTCTATTTTGCATTATTCTGATTCTTTGTGTAATGGTGTTAGATTTTATTTTGATTCTATTAATTTGCATAAAAAAATAAGGCCTGTTAATAGGCTTGATTTGAATACTTCTGGGCTTGTTGTTTTTGCAAAGTGTGAGTATATTCAGGAATGCTTGATTTCTGAGATGAAACATCATATTTTTAAGAAAGAATATTTATGTGTTTGTGAAGGTCATTTTGAGAAAAATTGTGGAACTATTAATGCTCCTATTGCTAGAAAAGAAAATAGCATTATTGAGAGGTGTGTTTCTGAAACTGGCCAAGAGTCTATTACTCATTATGAGGTTTTAAGACCTTTTGATGATTTTAGCTTGGTGAAGTGTTTGCTTGAGACTGGTAGGACTCATCAAATTAGGGTTCATATGGCTTTTGTTGGTCATCCTTTGGTTGGTGATTCTTTATATGGTTCTATTTCTGATTTTATTGATAGACAGGCTTTGCATTGCTTTTATTTGCAGTTTGTTCATCCTGTTACGAAAAATGTTTTGAGTTTGCGTGGTGAGTTACCACTTGATTTTAAAAATTTGATTTTTGAAATTTAAATTTTGTTTGAATTGTTTTGCCTTGCATCTAATAATGTATCTATATATACATTATTTTTTAAAACATAATATATTAAAATATATTTTTTACTAATTACCAGTCTTCTATATTGAACTGGTAATTTTTTACCAAATTCAATTTTTGAACCTATTCTTGAGTATACTTCTAAAATATTTATATAATCCTTTAAATTCTCTTTTAATTTTTTTGATGCATTAATGCTAACATTACTTAGGAAAGCAACATGGATTGACATATTTCTATAAAATTCTTTTGAATAAATTATCTTATATTGCATTTTTCTCCATTATTGCTTTATCAATTATTTCTTGAATTCCATCTAAAACTTCTTCAGTTGTATAACCTTCAAAACCTTTTGCTCTATCTTTCCATGATTGCTTAATGTCATGCATCATTTTATTTATACCTTCTTTTCCAACAAGTTCTATTAATTCTTTATCACAACATTCTACATTAAACATAAATCTTTCTCCTCCTTTATTTTGAAAACCAATTATTTTTTTCATAA
>CAZHCX010000054.1:0-7677 GCA_964531445.1 uncultured Clostridium sp.
ATATTTTTTAATTGGTTTATTAAATTATTAATTTGCTGAGAAATTTTTGCTTTTTTATCACTTCTTTATACTGTTCGTATTTACCTTTTTCATTTTCTATACCTTCTACCGTAAGTTTCATAAAACCTCCTTATTTTAGCTTTTCTCTTAAAACTTGTATTGATTTTTTTCTTGCACTTATTTTATTTTTTTCTTTATCAGATAACTCTGCTAATGTTTTACCATTTTCTAGTTCAAAAATTTCATCAAACCCAAATCCATTATTCCCTCTTGGTTCTTCAGATACAAAACCTTTCAAATATTCAACAGATGTAATTGTTTCTAAACCGTTTGAAATTGCCATAGCCGTAACAAACTTCATCTTTCTATTTTCTTTAGAAATCCCTTTTAATTTTTCAATTATCCCTAAATTTCTATCTCTATCAGTACCACTTTTCCATCTTTTAGTTTGAACTCCAGGAAAGCCATTTAAATATTCAATTTCAATTCCAGAATCATCCGCAAGACACATTTTCCCTTCTAACATTTTAGCTAACGTTTTTGCCTTTTTTACTGCATTTTCCTCAAACGTTTTTCCATCTTCTTCAACTTCTAATTTTATTTTTAATTCATTCATTGAAATTATTTTATATTCGTTTAATATTTCTTGTACTTCTTTTATTTTACCTTTATTTCCAGAAGCAAATATTATTTCATTTTTCATAATCTCTCCTTATTCAAATTTTAGAAACATCTTTTATAAGGAGTGTCCCCTAATCCCTTCTAGCAGGGATTTTAAGGAACGTCCCTTAATCCCTGTTTATTATTTCTTTTATTTTTTCTACAACTTCGTCTATTGTTAAGTTCGAAGAATCTACAACAATTGCATCTTCAGCAACTTTTAAAGCTCCAACCTCTTTATGCATATCGTTGTAATCTCTCATTCTAACATTTTCTAAAATTTCTTCATAAGTTGTGTTCATTCCATTTTGTATATTTTCTTCATATCTTCTTTTTGCTCTTATTTCTTCACTTGCATCTAAATAAATTTTAACATCTGCATTTGGAAATACAACTGTTCCAATATCTCTGCCTTCTACAATTACATTTTTTCCTACTGCTAATTGTCTTTGAACTTCAACCATTCTTTCTCTTACAGGTATTATTGATGATATTTGAGATACCACTGCTGTTACTTCTTTTGTTCTTATTTCTTTACTTACATCTTCTCCATTTAATAAAATTATATCTTTATCTCCTGAATTGTCTATTTTTATATCAATTTCGTTTGCAATTTTAACTATTTCATCTGTATCTTCTAAATTTAACTTTTTTCTAACTACTTGTAATGCTACACATCTGTATGTTGCACCAGTGTCTAAATTTAAAAATCCTAATTCCTTTTCTATTCTTTTTGTTACTGTTCCTTTACCGCTTCCAGCTGGTCCATCTACTGCTACTATCATTTTATACCTCCATTTTTTTAATTACTTATACTATAATTTTAATATAGATATTTGATTTTGTAAATAAAAAATAGTTGAATTTTGATGTATATTGATGTATAATTCTTACATAATAATATTGGAGGTACAAAATGGAAAAATTAGTTATAAAAAAATTATACAGAGAAACAGAAAATTATATTAATAAAGAAATCACATTAGAAGGATGGGTTAGAACTGTAAGAGATTCTAAAAACTTTGGTTTTATCGAAATAAATGATGGCTCATTCTTTAAAAATGTTCAAATAGTTTTTAGTAATACATTAGATAATTTTAATGAAATTTGCAAACTTACAATAAGCTCTTCTATTAAAGTTACAGGAACTTTAGTAAAAACAGAAAATGCAAAACAACCTTTTGAAATTCAAGCAAAAGAAGTTGAAATTGAAAGCTTATCAGACAGTTCATACCCACTTCAAAAGAAAAGACATACTTTTGAATATTTAAGAACAATTTCACACTTACGTCCAAGAGCAAATGCATTTAATGCTGTATTCAGAGTAAGAAGTACTTTAGCATATGCTATACACAAATTCTTCCAAGAAAAAGGATTTGTATATGTAAATACTCCTCTTATAACTGGAAGTGATGCTGAAGGTGCCGGAGAAATGTTTAATGTTAACTCTTTTGATTTAACTAACATACCTAAAACTGAAGACGGAAAAGTTGATTTTTCTAAAGACTTTTTTGGAAAACCTGCTCATTTAACAGTAAGTGGTCAATTAAATGGTGAAACATATGCAGAAGCTTTTAGAAATATTTATACATTTGGTCCTACTTTTAGAGCTGAAAATTCAAACACTGTAAAACACGCTGCAGAATTTTGGATGGTTGAACCAGAAATTTGTTTTGCTGATTTAAAAGATGATATGGACTTAGCTGAAGAAATGATAAAATATATTTTTCAATATGTTTTAGATAATTGCCCTGAAGAAATGGAATTTTTTAATAGTTTTATAGACAAATCATTATTAGAAAGATTAGACAATGTTATAAACTCTGACTTTGTTAGAATTTCTTATACAGATGCTGTTAAAGAACTTGAAAAACATAATGATAAATTTGAATATCCAGTAAGTTGGGGAATTGATCTACAAACTGAACATGAAAGATATTTATGTGAAGAAATATTTAAAAAACCAGTATTTGTTACTGATTACCCAATGGATATAAAAGCATTTTATATGAAACAAAATCCAGATGGTAAAACAGTTGCAGCAGCTGATTTGTTAGTTCCAGGAATTGGAGAAATTATTGGTGGAAGTCAAAGAGAAGAAAATTATGATAAATTATTATCTAGAATGAAAGAATTAGATATGCCTGTTGATAACTATGATTGGTATTTAGATTTAAGAAAATACGGAAGTTGCGTTCATTCAGGTTTCGGTCTAGGTTTCGAAAGAGCTATTATGTACTTAACAGGAATGCAAAATATCCGTGATGTTATACCTTTCCCTAGAACACCAAAAAATTGTGAATTTTAAAAATGCCGTTGGTTTAATCCAACGACATCTTTTTTTATTTAGATAATCTTTTTATTAATTCGTCAATTGTAAATACTTCCTTTTCTCCTGTCTTAGAATTTTCTAATTCATATTTACCTTGCTCATATTTTTTACCCATAACAATCATATTAGGTGTTCCTAATGCATAAACATCATTTATTTTATTACCCATATTTAAATTTTCTCTATCATCAATAATAGATTTTATTCCATTATCTTGAAGCTTGCTATATAGTTCAAAAGCATTTTCTTTATTTTCATCACTATAAATTATTTGAACCATATATGGTGCAATTGTTTCTGGTATAGCAAAACCTTTTAATCTGTCATTTTTGAAGATTACGTTATTTTCAATTGATGTTGCTATAATTCTACCTAAACCAATTCCGTAACATCCCATATAATATGGCTTGCTTTGTCCATCTTCATCTTGATATGTTAATCCCATAGATTCTGAATATTTTGTTCCTAATTCAAAATTATTTCCCAATTCAACTGAATTGTATTCTTTCATTTCTTCTAATTTTGAACCATTTAATGCTTTTACAAATGTATCTTTATCTTCAAAATCTAAAACTTCTTTGTTAATACCAATGTTCTTTTCTTCATTATATAAAATTATGTCTTCACCTAATTTAGTAATAGCTTGGAATTCTTCTGAGACTCTTCCTCCCATTGTTCCACCATCACTAACTACAGGTATAATGTTTATTCCTAATCTTTCAAAAATTTTCATATATACATCATGCATTTTTTCAAATGTTTTATGCATATCTTCTTGACTCTTATCAAATGAATAAGCATCCATCATAACAAAAGTTCTTGGTCTAAATAAATATCCTCTTGCTCTAATTTCTTTTCTAAATTTTTCACCAATTTGATAATATGTTGCTGGTAAATTTTTATATGATAATAATCTATTTGCCCCAAAAATTGTAGCACATTCTTCTGCTGTTGGTGCTAAACCATAATCACCTAAATTATTACTCATATTGAACATTATATCAGCTTCTTTTGTGTATACATCCCATCTTCCAGATTGTTCCCAAATTTTTCTTGGTTGTAATTTAGGAAATTCAACATGTATACAATCAGCTTTGTCTAATTCATCTGCTATAATTTCTTCTACATTTCTTTCTACTTTTGTCCAGATATTTCCATATCCAAATATTCCACTTTCAAATTGATAAAGTTCACCTAATTTCATTAATATATCTTGTGCTGAATAGTTTTTATCAACATCATTAAAATTTATTTTTTTTATGTTTAATTTACTTAATTTCATTTCTATCCTTCTTTCATTTTTTATGTTTTATTCTTTGCTAGTTCCCTCTTCCCTTGCGGGTTCTGGAGCCTCGTTTTCAACTAAATCTTCTATTACAATTTGTTGATTTTCATCTAATTTGTATCTTGGAAGTTCTGGTAAATCATTTAATGAAGTATAACCAAACATCTTTAAAAATTCATTTGTAGTTGTATATGTCATTGGTTTTCCAGGTAAATCTGCTTTTCCTGCTTCTTGAACCAATCCATATTCTAATAATTTATACATACATGCATCAGCACTGACACCTCTTATTGATTCAATTTCAGCTCTTGTTATTTTTGGATTATAAGCCACAATTGCAAGTGTTTCTAATGCTGCATTTGATAAATTTGGTTTTGATCTTTTATCCAATATTGGATAAACAAAATCATACAATTCTTTTTTAGTACATAATTGATATGTATTATCAACTTTTATTATTTCTATTCCTCTATTTTGATTTTTATAATCTTCTTGCATAGAAACTATTATATTTTCTAAATCTTCTTTTGGGATTTCTAAAGCTATCATTAATTCCTTATCACTTACTTGTCTTCCTGCCGAAAATAAAATTGCTTCTATTATTGATTTTATTTTATCTATTTCCATTATTTTTTCCTTTCATAATTTTATCTTTCATAATCATTTTGAATTTCATCATTTTGACGCTCTGTAACTATATTATTTACACCTTCAATATATACATCATTTTTTTGAGACAACACTTCCATTTTAGCCTTCATACTATCAACTAAATATTGATGATAATTTTCATTTATATATGGATAATTCTTAACATATAATGCTTCATTGTAAAAATTAGAATTATCATTAAAAAAATCTAAATTAGGATCAACTCTTGAAATTTCTCTTACAGCCTCTAGATAACTATCTTTTAATATATTAGCAATAAATTTATTTGTTGATTGTGAAATTCCTCTTTGAGTTCCATATAAATCGTTGTATTGATTAGAATACGGTTGTTTTGAAACAGAAAAAGTGTTATCAACACTTTGCATAAATGGCATTGTATATTCAGATTCTTTATATAAATCCGGTCTAATTTGTTTTGTATATTTAATTAAATTTTGTGTATATTTGAAATTCTGCTATATTACCGTTATTACAATCAATATAAATTCTCCTCATATTTTCAAAATTGGGCATCTGATATCCATTGGATTTAATATGATAAAATATATCTTGTCCATTTAACTTTTGTATTTCTACACCATATCTATTACCATTAAAAAGACTTCCAAGCATAACACTTTCGTCATGAGAATTTTTATAATATTCATTTTGAGTAACTGGTCTAGCATTCATACTTATTAGTGCATTATATGCCAAACCTTCACATGTATTTTGATTTTCTTTTTCTTGTGGTTCTGGTAATAATTTTTGATTTTTTCTTAATAAAATATTTTTATTTTTTCTATTATATTCAATTTATAAACCTCTCTTTTGTATCTACGAACATAATTATATAATATTTTTTTGTAAAAATCAATGTTTACATTCTATAAATATCTTGTATTTTGTAAATATTTCTTGATTATTTATTTTTGATATGTTATTATTTATTTAATACTTTATGGAGGTAAAAAATATGAATGAAGATAAAAAAGATATAGAAATTGTTGATGGAGATGGATCAAACCTAAATATTTCTCATGTATACAATCATATAAATCCTGGAAAGCCAAAATGTGATGAAGATAAACCAAAAAACATTATAGTTCCCAAACCAACCAAAGAGCCAAAAGAAAGTAACAAAAAACAAGATTAATGAATTTTGCAAAATTTTCTGTAAATCACTTGTCAAAAACAAAAATATATGATAGAATAGTTAGCGTTATAATGTAATAAAAGACTAAGAGGAGGTGCAAACATGCCAAATATCAAATCAGCAAAAAAAAGAGTTAAAGTAATCGAAAAGAAAACTTTAAGAAATAATATGATTAAATCTGCATACAAAACAGCAGTTAAAAAATTCGAACAAGCTGTAGAAGCTGGAAACGTAGAAGAAGCTAAAGTTTTATTCTCAGAAGCTACTAAAAAAATAGATCAAGCTTGTACAAAAGGTGTTATAGTTAAAAACACAGCAGCTAGAAAAAAATCTAGTTTATCAAAAAAATTAAACGCAGCAATTGCCTAGACTAAAAATGAAAATTATGCATAGTTTTTGTTTTAAAAAAACCCGGTTTTATCCGGGTTTTTCTTATTTCTTCAATTCTTCTAAAAACATTTCATTAAGCATTTTAGGATTTGCTTTTCCCTTTGTTTCTTTCATAGCTTGACCAACTAAGAAACCTAATGCTCTATCTTTTCCTGCTTTAAAGTCTGCAATTGATTGTGGATTTGCTTCTAATATTTTCATTACTATTTCCTTAATTGCACCTTCATCAGAAATTTGAATCCATCCTTTTTCTTTAATTATATCTTCTGGATCTCTAGGATTTTCAAATAATTCTGTTAAAACTTTTTTACCTATACTTGAACTTATTGTTCCTTTATCAATTAAAATAACTAATTTTCCTAATTGATTTCCATCAAACGGAATAGCCATTGGTTCCATTTCTGTTTCATTTAAAATTCTAGAAATATCAGATATAATCCAGTTATTAACTGCTTTTGGGTTATTGCATACTTCTATTGCGCTTTCAAATAAATCTGATAAATATTTTGAAGATGTAATTATATTTGCATCTTTTTCTGATAATTGGTATTGTTCAAAATATCTTTGTTTTCTACTTTCTGGAAGTTCTGGTAATGTTGCTTTTATATTATCAATATATTCATCAGAAAGTTTTATTGCAACTAAATCAGGGTCTGGAAAATATCTATAATCTTGAGCATCTTCTTTATCTCTCATTGGAAATGTCTTACCAGATACATCATCCCATCTTAATGTCTCTTGTTCTACCTCTCCACCATCTTCTATTAAATCAATTTGTCTATCTATTTCATATTCAATAGCTCTTGCAATACTTCTAAAAGAGTTCATATTTTTCATTTCTGTACGAGTACCAAATGGTGTTCCAGGTTTATGTACTGAAACGTTAACATCTGCTCTTAATGAACCTTCTTGCATTTTACAATCTGAAACTTCAATATATTCAAAAATTGATTTTAACTTTCTTAAATATAATTCCGCCTCTTCTGCACTTCTCATATCTGGTTTAGATACTGTTTCAATTAATGGAACACCAGCTCTGTTTAAATCAACTAATGAACCACCAGCAAAATCATCATGATTTAGTTTTCCTGCATCATCTTCTATATGAATTCTTTCAATTCTGATTGTCTTTTTACCTTCTTTTGTTTCAATTTCTACATAACCATTTTCACAAAGAGGTTTATCAAATTGTGATATCTGATA
>CAZHCX010000055.1:0-7292 GCA_964531445.1 uncultured Clostridium sp.
TTCATTATAAGCTATTGTTCCTTGTTTTAATGCTTCAGCTTTTGTTTTAAAACCTGATTTTGTAATTCGTTTTCTTTTACCCTCAATTTTAGCAACATCAAAATTGTACTCATAAACAATTCCTCTCTTTCTTACATTTACCATTTTGTTTTTACCTCCAATCTGCAAATAACGATTGAACGAAAAAAAAGACTGGCATTTTTTACAATGTCAGTCAATATTAAACTAATTTTAATATTTTAGATTTGTCGCCAAGTCTATATTTATTGATAAATAAGTACTTTCAAGGATTTTTGGCGACAATTTTATTTTGTTTGGCGACAAATTGGCGACAAAAGCATATTTTTTGCATTTATGTCAATTTGCATAATTTCTTGTAACCCTTGATATTAAGCGTTTTTACCACAGCAGTTTTTATATTTCTTTCCACTTCCACATGGACAAGGATCATTTCTTCCAACTTTAGGTCCATCATTTACAATAGTTTGGCTATATTCAGGTGTACTAATTTTTTTACCACCATCAACACTATTTATAGCCTCAAGAGCAGCACCTGTTATTTTAGCTGTTTCATGTCTTTGAGCATTTTCATTTTGTTTTCTAATGTTCATAAGAATTTTAACAACATCAACTTTAATGTTAGCTATCATTTCGTCGAACATATCCATACCTTCCATTCTGTATTTAACAACAGGATCTTGTTGACCATAAGCACGTAATCCGATACCATTTTTAAGTTCATCCATACTATCGATATGATCCATCCATTTTTCATCAACAACTTTAAGCATAACAACTCTTTCAAGCTCTCTTAATCTATCAGATGTAATTTCATCTTCTTTTTCTTGATATTTAGCTGTTGCTTGTTTTTCTAATTCTTCAATAATTGCATTTGAATCGTTTTTATGTTCTTTGATATAGTCGTACATATCTAATCCAAATTCGTTTGTTATTTCTGTATTTAAACTTTCTACATTGATTGTTTTTCCATCTTCACCTTCAATGTACATAGCAACTGTTTCTTCTGCAATTGAATTAATCATATTTAGGATGTTAGAGTGGATATCTTCACCATCAAGAACTTCTCTTCTTTGTTTATAGATAATTTCTCTTTGTGCATTCATAACATCATCATATTTTAATACATTTTTACGAGTACTGAAGTTTCTTCCTTCAACTTTCTTTTGAGCATTTTCTACAGCTCTTGAAATAATTTTTGATGCTATTGGCATATCTTCATCTGCGCCTAAAGTATTATAAACTTTTGTAATTGTATCTCCACCAAAGATTTTCATTAAATCATCATCTAATCCAATGTAGAATCTTGATTCTCCGACATCACCTTGACGTCCAGAACGTCCTCTTAACTGGTTATCAATTCTTCTTGATTCATGTCTTTCTGTACCAATTATTTTTAAACCACCAGCTGCAATAACTTTTTCTTTTTCTTCTTTAATTTTTTCATCATATTTTGCAACTAATTTCTTAAATTCTTCTCTAGCTCTTAATATATCTTGGTCATCTGTTTCATAGTATGTGTTTGCTTCTTCAATTAAGTTTGCAGGAACTTTGTTTTTAGCCATTTCTTCTTTAGCTAAGTATTCGCTGTTTCCACCAAGCATAATGTCAGTACCACGTCCTGCCATATTTGTAGCAATTGTAACTGCACCAAATTTTCCAGCTTGTGCAACTATCATAGCTTCTTTTTCGTGTGATTTAGCATTTAATACTTCGTGTGGTATACGTTCTTTTGCTAATAATTTACTTAATTTTTCTGATTTTTCAATTGAAACTGTACCAATTAATACTGGTTGTCCTTTTTCGTAACTTTCTTTTACATCTGCAACTACAGCTCTGTATTTTGCAGCTTCATTTTTGTAAATTATATCATTTCCATCTTTTCTTACCATTGGTTTGTTTGTTGGTATTTCTACAACATCTAAATTATAAATTTCTTCAAATTCTCCTTCTTCTGTCATAGCTGTACCAGTCATACCAGATAATTTATCATACATTCTGAAGTAGTTTTGGAATGTAATTGTCGCTAATGTTTTTGATTCATCTGCAATTTTAACTCCTTCTTTTGCTTCAATCGCTTGATGTAATCCATTATTGTATCTTCTTCCATACATAATACGTCCTGTAAATTCATCAACAATTAAAACTTCTCCATCTTTAACAATGTAATCAATATCTTTTTTCATAACTCCATGAGCACGAAGTGCTTGATTAACATGATGTACTATTGAAGAGTTATCTAGGTCGTTAAAGTTTTCTAATCCAAAGAATTCTTCTGCTTTTTTAATACCTTTTAGAGTTAATGATGCAGACTTAGCCTTTAAATCAACAATGTAATCATATTTTTCATTGTCTTCTGCTTGTTCAAAATCTTTAACATCTTCTTCAACAATAACTTTTGCTTCAAGTTTTTTAACAAAGTTATTTGCACTTTTATATAAATCTGAAGATTCGTTTGCTCTACCAGATATAATAAGAGGTGTTCTAGCTTCATCTATTAAAATAGAGTCAATTTCATCGACAATCGCATAGTGTAATCCTCTTTGAACTAATTGGTTTTTGTAAATAACCATGTTATCTCTTAGGTAATCAAATCCAAATTCGTTGTTTGTTCCATAAGTTATATCTGCTGCATAAGCTTTTTGTTTAGCTTGTGGATCCATCCCTGCAATTACTAATCCTACAGAAAGTCCTAAAAATTTATATAATTTTCCCATCCATTCACTATCTCTTTTTGCAAGGTAGTCATTTACTGTTATAACATGAACTCCTTTTCCTTCTAGCGCATTTAAGTATACCGGTAATGTTGCAACTAATGTTTTTCCTTCACCAGTTCTCATTTCTGCAATTCTTCCTTGGTGTAATATAATACCACCTATTAATTGAACATCAAAATGTCTCATTCCTAATGCTCTTTTAGATGCTTCTCTTACTACAGCAAATGCTTCTGGTAAAATATCATCTAGAGTTTTTCCATTTTCTAATTCTTTTTTAAAATAATCTGTTTTTTCTCTTAATTCGTGGTCTGTTAATTTTTCCATTTCTGGTTCAAGACTGTTTATTTTGTTTACAATTGGCATTACCCTTTTTACTTCTTTTTCACTGTATGTTTTAAATAGTTTCATAATGGTACATTCCTCCTAAGTTTATTTTTTACCTTGTTACTATATCACTAAAATTTAATTTTAGCAATAGATTTGCACAAAAAAATCATAACTAAAATTAAAACGCATAAGCTTTAAAAAAGGAGATTTGTTATGTTTGTTTTTAATGTTAAAGTTAATGGTAGTAAAATTTTTAAAATTTTCTTTGTTGGAATTGTTATTTTTCTAATAATTATATTAGGAATTGTTGTTTTCAAAGTATTTAATGGTGCTAATAACAGTGTATCATCTTTAGATGCATGTATCCCTCAAGGTGGCGCATTTAATATAGAAGCAAAAAATTACACTAATATACTGAAATCAGTCCATGACAATATTGACTCTTATGTTGGTAAAAAGATTTGTTTTACGGGATATGTTTATAGAGTTTTAGATTTAAATGATAATCAATTTGTCTTAGCAAGAGACATGATAATAAACTCAAACTCTCAAACTGTTGTCGTTGGCTTCCTATGTGAGTATGATGACGCAAAAAATTTAAGCAATGACTCATGGATTCAAATTACTGGTGAAATTTATAAAGGCGAATATCATGGAGATATGCCAATTATAAAAGTAACTGAAATTAAAAATGTAGAAAAGCCATCACAAGAAGAATATGTTTATCCTCCTGATGACAGCTATATACCAACCACTTCTACAATTTAGGGATTGAGGGACGTTCCTTAAAATCCCTCCTAAAAGGGATTAAGGGACACTCCTTGACTCATTTTACTATTTAAAATTATTTTTATAAAAATTGATGCAATGACGAATGTGATTGGAAAAATTTTAGAAATTCTTAACACGTTTTATGGAAAGAGTTCATTTCTAATGGAAGGGTGCCATAAAATGTGTATAGAATTTCTTTAATTTTGTATTGAACCGAGGAATGAAATAAATTTTTATAAAAATAATTTTATTATAAAAGGAGTGTCCCTCGGTCCCGCCTAACAGGGATTTTAAGGAACGTCCCTCAATCCCTGTTATTCCCACTCAATTGTTGCTGGTGGTTTTGATGTTATATCATACACTACTCTGTTTATGTTTTTTACTTCATTTACTATTCTGCTTGATACTTTTTCTAATACTTCGTATGGTATTTTTGCCCAAACTCCAGTCATAAAGTCAGTTGTTTCTACTGCTCTTAATGCTAATGTGTAATCATATGTTCTTTCGTCTCCCATTACGCCTACTGATTTCAAGTTTGTTAATACTGCAAAGTATTGGTTGATGTTTTTATGTAGTCCTGCGTTTGCAATTTCTTCTCTGAATATTGCATCTGCATCTTTTAATATTTCTAATTTTTCGTCTGTTATATCCCCTATTATTCTTATTGCAAGTCCTGGTCCTGGGAATGGTTGTCTGAATACTAAGTTTTCTGGTATTCCTAATTCTAGTCCTGTTTTTCTTACTTCGTCTTTAAATAAGTCTCTTAGTGGTTCTACTATTTCTTTAAAGTCCACATAGTCAGGCAATCCTCCTACATTGTGGTGGCTTTTTATTACTGAGCTTTTTCCAAGTCCGCTTTCTATTACGTCTGGATATATTGTTCCTTGTACTAAGAAATCTACTGTTCCTAATTTTTTAGCTTCTTGTTCAAATACTCTGATGAATTCTTCTCCAATTATTTTTCTTTTTCTTTCTGGGTCTGTTACTCCTGCTAATTTTGCTAAGAATTGTTCTTTTGCATTTACTCTTATTAGATTAATGTCGAATTGTTCTCTGAAGATTTTTTCTACTTCGTCTCCTTCGTTTTTACGAAGTAATCCATGGTCTACAAATATGCATGTTAGGTTTTTACCAATTGCTTTACTTAATAATATTGCTGCAACTGATGAGTCTACACCACCTGATAATGCGCATAATGCTTTTTTGTCTCCTATTTTTTCTTTTAATGATTTTATTGAATCTTCTACAAATGATGAAATTACCCAATCTCCTTTGCAACCACAAACATTGAATAAGAAGTTTGATATTACTTTTGTTCCGTTTATTGAGCTATTAACTTCTGGATGGAATTGTATTCCATATAATTTCTTCTCTTCATTTTCCATTGCTGCATTTGGACATGATGATGTGTGCCCAATATTTTTAAATCCTTCTGGTACTGTTTCTACAAAGTCTGTATGGCTCATTAAAAATGTATTTATATTTTCAAATCCTTTAAATAATTTTGATTTGTTGTCTATTTCTACATTTGTTGCTCCATATTCTCTTTTATTTGCTCTTGCAACATTTCCACCTAATGTGTGTGTCATAAGTTGCATTCCATAGCATATTCCTAATACTGGTATTCCTAATTCAAAAATGCCTTCTGCGCATTTTGGAGAATCTTCTCCATATACACTTGCTGGTCCTCCTGTGAATATAATTCCTTTAGGTTTTTTTTCTTTGATTTTTTCTATTGTGATGTCATGTGGCACTACTTCTGAATATACATTACATTCTCTTACTCTTCTTGCTATTAATTGGTTATATTGTCCACCAAAGTCTAAAATAAGTATTGTTTCGTTTGATTTCATTACATTTCCTCCAATAAATATTATTATATTATAAGAAGCCATACTATAAAATTTATAATACGCTCCTTATAATTATTATCTTTATGCTTTAAATTCTCTATCTACTTCTTTTAAAATAACATCATGTGCACTACCTTCTTGAATACTTACATTTGATACCAATGTTAATCTTGCTTTTTGATGTAATTCTTCAATTGTTATAGCACCACAATTGCACATTGTTGATTTTATTTTTGCTACTGTTACTGCTAAATTATCTTTTAAATGTCCTGCATAAGGGATGTATGAGTCAACACCTTCTTCAAATGAAAGCTTTTTATCTCCTCCCATATCATATCTTTGCCAGTTACGAGCTCTGTTTGAACCTTCTCCCCAGTATTCTTTAACATAGCCATTTCCCATTCTTACAACTCTTGTTGGACTTTCGTCAAATCTTGCAAAATATCTTCCCATCATTACAAAATCTGCTCCTAATGCTAATGCTATTGTAATATGATGGTCATGTACTATTCCGCCATCTGAACATACTGGTATGTAAATTCCTGTCTTTTTAAAATATTCATCACGTGCTTCAACAACATCTATTAACGCACTAGCTTGTCCACGTCCAATTCCTTTTGTTTCACGAGTTATGCAGATAGAACCTCCACCTACACCTACTTTGATAAAATCAGCTCCCGCTTCTGCTAAATATAAAAATCCTTCTTTGTCTACAACATTTCCTGCTCCAATTTTTACTGAATCTCCATATTTCTCTCTAACAAATTCAATTGTTTTCTTTTGCCAAACTGAATATCCATCAGATGAATCCATACAAATCATATCTACACCAGCTTCAACCAATGCAGGTATTCTTTCTTCGTAATCTCTTGTGTTTATTCCAGCTCCTACTATGTATCTTTTATTTTCATCTAATAAAGAGTTTGGATTATTTTTTCTTTCTTCATAATCTTTTCTAAATACTAAGTATTTTAAATTTCCTTCTTTTGTTAATATAGGTAAACATGCTTTTTTATATTGCCATATAATATCATTTGCTTCACTTAAAGATATTCCTTCTTCTGCACTAACTACGTTTTCTGAAGCAGTCATATATTTGTCGATTGTTTCGTCTAAACTTACTCTAGATAGTCTATAATCTTTATCTGTTACTAATCCCAAGAATTTTCCTGTTGCAGTTCCGTCTTCTGTTATCATTACTGTTGAGTGTCCTGTTTGGTTAATTAGTTCAATTACTTCTTTTAGTGTTGCTGTTGGTTTAACGTTTGAATCACTTATTACAAATCCAGCTTTATGTTTTTTTACGTGTCTAACCATTTTTGCTTGTGATTCTATTGATTGAGCTCCATATATGAATGCAACTCCTCCTTCTCTTGCAAGTGCAATTCCCATTTCTTCGCCTGAAACTGATTGCATTATTGCAGATACCATTGGTACATTTGCATAGTATTTTGCTTCTTCTCCTTTTTTGAATTTAACTAATGGTGTTTTTAGCGATACGTTGTTTGGTATGCACCTTTCGTCTGTTAAATTTGGTACTAATAAAAATTCGTTAAATGTTCTTGATATGTCTTGTAATATTTTTGCCATGTTTATTCCTCCCTTT
>CAZHCX010000056.1:0-7279 GCA_964531445.1 uncultured Clostridium sp.
TCCATAACTCATTGATAATACTTCATCAATTTCATTTGTTTTACTTGTAAGCATAATAATTGGTACATTTGATTTTTTTCTTATACTTTGTAATATTTGTTCCCCATTCAAATAAGGTATATTTATGTCTAGTAAAACTAAATTTGGACAATATTTTAGTATTTCTTGTTCAGTCTTTTTAAAATCTTCAACATAGCTAGTTTCAAATCCGTTATTATTAAGTAACCCCTTTAATTCATCTCTAATAATAATTTCATCTTCAACTATCATTATTTTTTTCATTGCAATTCAAATCCTTTTTAAAGATAAATTGCTATTTACCTAATAACCAGTCAATGGCATTAATCTTTCTTATTCCTTCAAAATCAGTATCCAAATCATCATCTAATGTTAATAAATATTTTGGATAATTATCATTTATTTTCTTTAAAGGTGTAAGTTCCCTATTAAGTATTTTATTATCGTCATATTCATTTGATCTTGTGGTTAATGCTACCTGATAATATTCATTACCTTCAGGTTTTCTTGCTACAAAATCTACTTCTAAATCATCATATTTTCCTATAAATACTTCATATCCTCTTCTTAACAATTCAAGATAAACAATATTTTCTAAAATATGTCCCATATCTCTACCAGACTCTTGACCTAGCATATAGTATCTTAAACCAATATCTACCGCATAATATTTTTCTTGAGTTTTTAAGATTTCTTTTCCTTTTATATCATATCTATTAGCTTTAAATATTAAATAGCTTTCAATCAAAGCATCTACATAATTTGAAATAGTATTATAAGAAGAATTTTTCTCTATTCCTTCTAGATTATCAGTTATACTTTTTAGGCTTGTTCTATTTCCTATATTATCATATAAATATTTTGTAACCTTTTCTAATACATTTTTATCATTTATACCATTTCTTTGCATTACATCCTTGAATAATATAGTATTATATATTCCATCTAAAAACAAATGGATATTGTTAGGGTTAATTTTATAAAATTCAACTGCCTGAGGAAAAGAACTATATCTCAAATATGCACTAAATTTCTTTGAAATATCAGTCTTATCTTCAAAAGCAGACATGTATTCTTTAAAAGATAATGGTAACATTTTTATCTCTATATAACGACCTGTAAGCAATGTTGCAAGCTCTGATGATAGCATGTATGCATTTGATCCAGTTATATATAAATCTACGTCTTTATTTATAAATAAGCTATCTACTGTTTTCTCAAAATCTTTTACATTTTGTATTTCATCAAGAAAAATATATGTTTTTTTATCTTTTATTAAAAGTCCTTTTATATATTCATACAATTTTTTTCTATCTTGTAATTCTTCATAATCCGCATTTTCAAAATTTATTGAGATTATTTGATTTTCTTGTACTCCATTTCCTTTTAAATAATCCTGATATATTTCAAGTAATGTAGATTTTCCGCACCTTCTTATACCAGTAATAACTTTTATAATTTGTTGATCTTTAAAATTTTTTAAAATTGATAAGTACTCATCTCTATTTATTCTATCCATAGAATACCTCCTGACTATATTTATTATACTACTTTTTTAAATGTTTAGTCAAGTTTTTTCATTTTTTTGAAAAAACTTTCGTTTTTTAGTAAGTTATTTTAAAAAAAGATGTAAACTCATTTATTTACATCTTTTACACTTTTGAGAATTTTCCGAAGTTCTCTAATCTCAAACTCCATAGTGATTCCTCCTTAAGTAATTCTACTTTTATATTAAGATATTTCCTAATAAATTCTTTTTTTCTCCATAACTAGTATAGGAAATATTTTATAATAATATTTTAATTTTGCCTATATGCTTTGTAAATTTTTACTTTAAAATAAATTGTAATTATATATTCTTTATTCCATAAATTTTACATGCATTTTCAGTTGTATATCTTACCACTTCATCTTCTGATAGTCCTTTTATTTCTGCGATTTTGTTTACAATATATTTTAGATATAACGAATTATTTCTTGAGTGTTTTTCAAACGGTTCTGGTGGTAAGACAGGACTATCCGTTTCAATAACAATTTTATTAATTGGCGTAATTTTAACAGTTTCTTGTACATCTTTATACCTCGTAACTGGACCACCAACTCCAATATAATATCCCATTTTTACAAATTCTTTTGCCATTTCAGGATTTCCAGAATAACAATGCATTATACCAGCTTTTTTTACAACATTTTTCTGTAAAATTTTCTTTACATCGTCTTGTGATTCTCTTGAATGAATAATAATAGGTAATTCATATTTATTAGCTAATTTAATTTGCTCTATAAAATATTTTTCTTGCAAGTCTATTGGATAATCAAAATGATAATCTAACCCAGTTTCTCCTATTGCTACCAATTTTTGCTTTTTTCTTTTTAATTCCTTTTCTAATTTTTGTTCAAATAACGATATTGAAATTTGTTTTTCTACTTCCATAGGATGTATTCCTAACGAATAATACATATATGGATATTTATCAGCATATTCAATAACTTTGCTAGCTGACTCTATATTTATACCTACATTTACAAGTCCACATAGAGACTTACCGAATTTTTCAAACAATTCTTCTCTATCTGTATCAAATTCTTTCCAATCATAGTGAGCATGTGTATCAAAATAAAACATCTAATCTTCCTCCTTGTTATGTTTTATATTATAATTCTAATTTTACCTCAATCCCTATATATTCCTTTTAAATTTTTAAACTTTTTAAATATTCCTTTTGTTCATTTGTTATTCTATAACTCTCTCTTGCTTTTTGAATTGTTTTATTATGAACCCATTTAGTAAGTTTTTTATTTTCTATATATTTAATAGAATCATCCCAACGTTTTGCAAGAGCTGTTGCATAAAACCATGCAATCATCATATTAATATAATATTCATCACTAACAATGCTTGATGGAATATTCAAATATTCAGATTTAAAATCTCCATCTAAATAATGAGTCATTAACATTTTTATTCCAAACCTACAAGTGTATATATCTTTTGATTCTGACCAAATTTTTATTTTTTCTATTAATTTATCTTTATTTTTTTTTAATATTTTTGGCGACATTATATCACAAACTGCCCAATTATCAACATATGGAAGAAACTTATCAACTTCATTTATGCATTTTTCATAATCTTTAATTTCAGATATTAACAATCCATGTAGCATATTTTCATCATAATATTCATGTGGTAATATATTTAAAAACTCTCTTGATTTCTCATCTTTAAAATATACTTTTGCAAGTTTTCTAGCTTCTGGTACTCTAACACCTATAAACTTATTTTTATCAACTGATGGAGTTAATTTACTTTGGAATTCTGCGTATTCTTTGTCTTGTAATTTAAATAACTCTTTTAATATTTCCATAATTACCACCTTTATAATATTATTTTTCTCACATTGTGATTTCTTATTTTTTTAAAGATAAATTATAACTAATATCAATTAAATTATAAATTTCTTCTATATTCACTGAACCATCTAATATAATTGTTATCCAATGTTTTTTGTTCATATGATATCCTCTATAATATTTTTTATCATCAACAATCTTGTCAACTTCTTCTGGCTCTAATCTTAAATCAATTATTTCAACTTTTCCTTCAAATTGTTTGTCTAACTTTGACTTATCAACTGTTCCTAATAAGCAGTACCATTTTTTGTTTGTTTTATTTCTTGTTATAGCAAATTCGGGAAATTTTTCCCATAAATATTCAAATTCATCATTATATTTTTCTTTTATGTATTTAATAACTAAATTTGTGTATTCTTCTTTGAAAATATTTTTTTCTGAACATGTTTCTAATATTTTTTCTATGATTAAATCATACTCGTTTCTCATTTGTCCTACATAATTTCCAAAAGAGTCTCCTATGTTGTATGGAATAAATTCTTCATTAAATTCTTTTTCTATTACATAAGATTTTATTTCATTATTACTTATTTCAATATTTAGTATGAATTGATCATCTAAAATGTTTTTTTGAAATTTATATGTGTCTTTTTCTTTGATGAATCCAATTTCTTTTAGTTTATTATAATCTAGTTTTACATTTTTTAATGTTGTTATATCGTTCATATTTTCTCCTATCTCTCACATTTTCCACATTTTGTACAACCACTGCAAAGCATTCTTTGAGAACACGTTTTACATGTTACTGGATGATAATATGGCTTAAACAAATCTTTTTCTGGTATTTCTAATCCCCAAGTATCTTTTAAAATGAACTTCTGTGGCTTTCCTTGAAAATTCAAACCTGATTTATAACTTTGACTTGATTGATTTTTCTTTTCTATATGATATTCTTTACCATCTTTTACAAATACATTTCCAGTTCCACAAAAGTAATTAGTAAAAAGAAATTTACATCTTAACGTTCTCTCATCATATCCCAGCAATCTTCACGCCATTCATCCGCTTCTTCTAGGAAAAAATCTGATGTCATACATACTGATATAGTTTGTCCACTTTTTACTTTATATGAACCTTTTCTATCTCTTTGTATTGGATAGTCAAAGGCATTTTTTACTTTGTAAATATCACTACCATCTTTGTCGTATTTCTTATCAAGACAGTACATATAGCAATGTTCACAACCTTCTGATTTTTTTATGCAACCATGCCATGGATTCCATATTGAACGCATTAGATTTTCTCCTTTCTGTATTTTAAATGATAACACAAAAGCAAGTAATTATCAATTAATTACTTGCTTAAAATTTATTCTTCTATATCTTCAATCTCTTCAACTTCTATAATTTCTTCATTTTCTTCGTTATTTTCTTCTGTTGATGGCATTTCAAAATCATCATCAAAAGAGAATACTTTTTTCTCAGCTTTTGCTTTTTCTTCAAATTTTTTGTTAAATTCTTCTCTTGCTGAATCTAAAGTTGATTGCATTGCTGAAAACATTTTTTCTACATCTTCTTTTGTAAAGTCGTATGCGTTACTTCTTGCCATTGGTTCAAGGATTTGAATGTCGTGCATTACATTGTTTACTCTTTTTCCTGCATACTCCATAAATTTTTTTCTTTTTTCTACATTTACTTCCATTTTGTGTTCCTCCATAACTTTGTTTTACTTTATATGTTATATCACAACAAAATTTTTATATCAAGCAAATTTTAAAAATTTATTTATCAAATCTTTTTCTATATCTGCATTTTTTGCAAAGTTCCTCAACAACCCTATTTTCGCAAAAACCTTTAACCATATTTTTAGCTCTTTCACTATCTAAAATTTCATCCAAGTTTTGCTCAAATATATTTCCCAACTCAATAACTCCATCTTGATCTAAACAACAAGGTACAACATCACCATTTACAAGAATTCCCAATTGTTGCCTTGCACCATAACAAGTACCCATATTCTCTTCTGATGTTGTATCTAAACTTGGCCATTCAAACTCAATATCCTGATTTAAAAATATATTTTCGTCTAATTTAATAAACATATTCTCACGAGCTTTTTCTATTATATTTTCTACTTTATATTTAGATTCCAACGCTTTTAATATCTCATAATTTTGACTATTTTCACTTATATTTTTCAAATTCCACAGTCTGTATGAAATATAAATATTTAAATTTTTTTCATGTATATAGTCAATTGCTTCAAATATTTTTTCTATATACTCTTTTGTATTCATTCCAGAATTTTTATCTAATGAATGTAAAGAAATATTTATTTGTCTTATCATTTTATTTGAAAGAGCTTCTTTATTTTGTAGCAAAAGTGTTCCGTTTGTCGTTACATTGATTGGTATTTCACTGTTTTTAACTATCTCATCAAATTTAGGATGTAGCAATGGTTCTCCCTTTATGTGTAATGTTATTAAATTCGTATATTTTTTTATTTTTGATATTATTTTTTTAAAGCTTTCTACTTCCATAAATTCTTTTTTTCTTTTAGTGTCTGGACAAAATGTGCATTTTAGGTTGCATACGTTTGTTATTTCTATATATATCTTTTTAAATTTTTTCATATATTTCTCCGTTTTATTTTCTTTTGATAATTATTATATTTTATAAAATTTAAAAAGGCAATATTTTTATAATATTATTTAACTATAAATACAATACAGAACGGAATCCTATATAATCACTTTTTCCGTATTCATCTTGACTTGCCATCCAATCTCTATCGTACATAATTTTACTATAATTATTCTTTTTGTAATAGTAATTTGATCCTCTATAAACGCAAGGACGTGATGGGTCCCATACACCTTCTGTTGTATATTCAGCAACATTACTAGCCATATCAAATATATTACATTGTATATCATCATCTGTACCTTTTTCTTCAAATACTGTATTTTTACTAGATGAGTTATAATATTCTGCATTTGTACCAAAATTTTTTATAAATATTGTTGTTGTATCCCATACATAACTATTAATTAAATCGCATGTAAATGTTCCTCCAGCATCTTTGTCCTTATACATACTTCTTGTTTTTTCTGCTGCTGTTGGCTGTGTAATATTTCTCCAAACTTTATCTTCTTTTTTTGTTGTAGTAGCTCCGTCAGAATTATATCTAGCTTCATATCTTCCTATATAGTAACCACCATTTGTTCCAACACTTTTTATAAATCCATTAATATCTTTTGCTGCAGTATTGCCCCATGTAGAAGCCTCAACACAAGAGCATCCCCCTATTTTTATAGTACTTTCTGATTCAAAACTTCCATTAGATAAATCATATCTATTTAATACAATTGATGTTGTTGTTGCGTCTGCTTTTTTTATAACTCCAACTGGAACCCATACAAATTGACTTCCATTTGTTGCAGTTACTGTTCCATCTTCATTAGTTGTTGCATCCTCTATTACAATTCCTTGGTCTACTGTTTTTGCATTATTTGTATCAGCATTTGAAACTATTTTAAAACCTGCAGGAATTACAATTTTATTTTCATTTGCGTCTGTTAATTCTGTTTTGTCATTTGCATTTAATACTTTTTTATATTCAATTGCTTGTGCTACAGTTGTACCTTTAAATGGTTTTTCTGGTTTTTTACCTGTTACTTGTTCTGTTATAGCATCTTCATACTCATTTAATGTTGTTTTTTCTTCCAATTGTTTTTCTTCAGTTTTTGTTTTAGCATCTTGTGCTGCAGCAAACAATCCTGTACTTGTTAAACTTGCTATTGTTATTCCTGCAAGTATTAATAATATTATAATAGTTATCACTAGTGCAACTAATGTTATACCTTTGTTATCTTTTGATAATTTCATTTTTTATCTTCTCCCTTTTA
>CAZHCX010000057.1:0-7036 GCA_964531445.1 uncultured Clostridium sp.
TAGCTGAACAAAAAATGCCAGACTTAAATGCTGCATCATTAGAAACAGCAATGAGCATGGTTGAAGGTACTGCTAGATCAATGGGTGTAGTAGTTGTAGATTAATTAGATAAATATTAAAATATTTATAAATAAATTGGGAGAGCAAAGCTCGCTAAAACCAAAGGAGGATTTTAAAATGAAAAAAATGACTAAAAGATATGCAGAAAGTGCAAAATTAGTTGAAGCAAACAAAGAATATGACATCAAAGAAGCTCTAGACATTATTGAAAAAATGCCAAAACCAAAATTTGATGAAACAGTTGAATTACACGTTAAATTAGGTGTAGATTCAAAACATGCTGACCAACAAGTTAGAGGTACAGTAGTACTTCCAAATGGTACAGGTAAAACACAAAAAGTATTAGTATTCGCTAAAGGACCAAAAGCAGAAGAAGCTGAAAAAGCTGGAGCTGACTTTGTTGGTGCAGAAGAATTAATACCAAAAATTCAAAACGAAAACTGGTTTGATTATGACGTTGTAGTTGCAACACCAGACATGATGGGTGTTGTTGGTAGATTAGGTAAAGTATTAGGACCAAAAGGATTAATGCCAAACCCTAAATCAGGAACAGTTACAATGGACGTAACAAAAGCAATAAATGAAATCAAATCTGGTAAAGTTGAATACAGATTAGACAAAACTAATATTATTCACTTAGGATTTGGAAAAGTATCATTTGGAGCTGAAAAATTAGCTGAAAACTATGATACAATAATGAATGCTATAATCAAAGCTAAACCAGCTGCAGCAAAAGGACAATACATAAGAAGTGTATCTGTTGCTACAACAATGGGACCTGGATTATACATCAACCAAAAATAATTTGAATATACGCCAAAGACAGTAGGCAAAAATTAAGTCCTACCGAGGTTATAAATAAGTGTATACGCACTCTTTATACTCTCGGATTGGGCATAAAGAGTGTTTTTAATTTTTAAATATAGATGGAATTAAGAATTTATAATTCTTAAGCCTAAATAAAAACTGGAGGTGAAAATTAAAAATGGCAAGTGAAAAAATCTTAAATCAAAAGAAAGAAGAAGTTACAAAATTAGCTAACAAAATCAAAGAAGCTAAATTAGTACTTTTAACAGACTACAGAGGAATAAATGTTGAAGATGTTACAACTCTAAGAGCTGACTTAAGAAAAACAAATACTGAATATACAGTTATCAAAAACAACATAACAAAAAGAGCTTTAGCTGAAGCTGGAATCGAAGGTTTAGAAGATAAATTAGTAGGACCAACAGCAGTTATAATGAGCAACGAAGACTACTTAGAACCATCTAAAACAATTTATGAATTCACAAAAAATAACGAATATTACAAAATCAAAGGTGGAGTTATAGACGGTAAAGTAATGACAGCTGAAGAAATAATCACTTTAGCAAAATTACCATCAAAAGAAACATTACTATCTATGCTTGCTGGTGCATTACTTGCAAATATCCAAAAATTTGCAGTTGCAGTTGATCAAGTAAGAATTCAAAAAGAAGAAAATGCAGAAGCATAATCTTAAAAAATTAAATAAAAAATAAATTAGAGTAGCGAACTTATATCGCAAAAACGGTTATACATAACCAAATAAATTAGGAGGATTTAAAAATGAGTAAAGAAGAAATGATTGAAGCTATAAAAGCTATGACAGTAGTAGAATTAGCAGAATTAGTAAAAGCTATCGAAGAAGAATTTGGAGTATCTGCAGTAGCAGCAGCTGCACCTGCAGCTGGAGCAGCAGCTGGAGAAGCAGCAGCTGAAAAATCATCATTCAACGTAGTATTAACAGAAGCTGGAGATCAAAAAATAAAAGTAATCAAAGTAGTTAGAGATGCTACAGGATTAGGATTAAAAGAAGCTAAAGAATTAGTAGACGGAGCACCAAAAACAGTTAAAGAAAATGTTTCTAAAGACGAAGCAGAAGACTTAAAAGCTAAATTTACAGAAGTTGGAGCTGTTGTTGAATTACAATAATCTTTAACAAATAGAAGTTTATAAAACTTTATATAATAAAAAGTGATTTTTCTTGAAAAAATCACTTTTTTTATGTTATAATACACCTAATTTAATGCATAAAATTTAGATGAATGGAGAACATAAATGAATAAAGTTGGAATAATAGCAGCAATGCAAGAAGAATTAGATGAAATTATAAAAATAATGACAGACACAAAAAAAGAAACAATTTATGAAATTGAATTTTTACACGGAAAAATTCAAAACAAAGAAGTAATAGCTGTAAAATCTGGAATTGGAAAAGTAAATGCAGGAAGAACAACTCAAATTTTAATAGATAAATACAATGTAGATAATGTAATAAATGTTGGATCAGCAGGTGCTTTAAATCCAGAAATAAATATAGGAGATATTGTAATTGGAGATAAACTAATTCAACATGATTTTGATATAACTGCATTTAATCACGAGAAAGGTTTTATAACGGGCGTAGGAGATTATCTATGCAGTGATATAGGTCTAATAGAAAAATTTGAAAATACAGTAAATATTTTGTCAAATAACGAATATAAAATAACAAAAGGAGTGATTGCTTCAGGAGATATATTCTGTACTGAAATTAAAATGAAAGAAAAAATATTTTCAAAATTTAATGCACAATGTGTAGAAATGGAAGGAGCAGCAATTGCTCAAGTTTGTTATTTAGATAAAGTACCATTTATAGTTATTAGAAGTATATCAGATTCACCAAATGGAAAAAATGCAATGGTATTTGATGAATTCTTAAAGTTAGCTTCAAAAAAATGTGCATATATTTTAAATGAATTCTTCAAAGATTAGGTATACATAAAAAATATTCAAACAAACTATTGATTAAAGTTTGAAACTATGGTATAATATAAATAGTTTTTAAATTTTTAAGAAAAAGAGGTGAAAACTTAAAGCATTAGTTTTAAGGAAAAATTATGGAAAATAATATTCAAATTGATGAAGGATATAAGATTAGATTTAGAAATATAATTGAAACAATAAAAGGTTTCTTTGGAACAGTAGAAGAAAAAGAACAAGAAGAAAAAGATAGAAGAGTAAAAGAAATAAAAGCTACACAAAACAACTCTCATATAAATAGATTAGAAAAAGAGTCTGTAGAATACAAAGTTGAAAAAATAAAAAAATCACAAAAAAATAGAACAGCTTTAAAAGTAGAAGAAAAAGAGTTAAATAGTAAAGTAGAAGTAGAAAGAGAAATGTCAGATGATGATTCACAAAGATGAACATAAATAAAATACAAGAAATTTAATTTTCTTGTATTTTCATCTTGACAAAATGCAAAACTCAATATATAATAGATATCGCAATTGAATATGGCGAAGTAGCTCAGCTGGCTAGAGCATCCGGTTCATACCCGGCAGGTCGAGAGTTCGAATCTCCCCTTCGCTACCAAAGAAAGTAGTTTCATAAAATTGAAGCTACTTTTTTTTCAAATTTAGCATATAAAAATTAGTATTAAAGCGAAAATAATTAAGCTTTAATATCATTTTCTTTTAAATAACTTTTTATCATTTCTATATCTTTTTGGTCTTTAGGCGCATTTCTTTTTAATTTATATTCTAAAATATTAACTAAACATTCAATCGGATAGCCATCCCTGTAATTCATCTTAAAATTTTTTTTGCTATTAGGGATAATTTCAATCACTTCAGAAATATGATAAAATCCACATTTATTTTTATCATCTTCTTTTAAATTATATTTTTCTTTTAATTGTTCAAAAAGTTCGTTAGAAACACACAAATCCAAGTCTTTTGCATCTTTTCTCAATCCATAAAATATCATTGAACCACTTGATAAAATGTAGTAATCTGTTTTAGGTAGATTTAGCTCATCTACTAATTTCAATAATTCTTGTTTATTCACAACAATCCTCCTTATATAGTATATATTTTATCAATTAAATCATAAATGGTCAATACAAAAGTGTTTGTAGATATCAGCATTTTCAATAGTTAATATAATTAAAAGATAATAAAAACTTATTGAAAAGATTTATAATTTATTATAGAATACTAACAAATAAAAAGAAAGGAAAGGATAACTATGGATTTAAAAATTAAAACAGATAACAAAGAATTTCATGGAAGAACCTGTGGTATAATAAAATAAGAAAATTACTTTTTAATTATGAGGGTGAATAAAACACCATATTATCACATACCTGGCGGACATATTGAAATAGGCGAGGATTCAAAACAAGCCCTTGTTCGTGAAATAAAAGAAGAAATTGGATGTGATATACGTAATGCCAAATTATTTGCTATACAAGAAAACTTTTGGACAAGAAAAGAAAGAAGATGCCATGGTATAGAATTTTATTATACAATTGAAACTAAGCAAAAATTAGAAATAAAGGATTATAAAACAATAGAAATTGACAAAAAAGAAGAAAAATTATTAGAATTTAAATGGGTAACAGTAGAAGAATTAAAAAATATAGATTTAAGGCCTAATAGTATTAGAGATATATTAATAAAAGGGCAATATGTTAATGGATTAACTCATATTGTAAAAAGGAGTGAATAATTATGAAAGAATTAAAAGAAATGATAAAAAACTATACTCCAACAAACGAACAAGAAGAAAACGACCAAAAATTAATATTAAAATATATAGACACATTTGAAGACTGCCTAACAAGAAAAAACGAAATGTGCCACTTTACTGCATCATGTTGGATTGTAAACAAAGAAAGAAACAAAGTATTAATGATATATCACAATATATACAAATCATGGGCATGGGTTGGAGGACATGCTGATGGAGATGCAGATTTAAGAAATGTTGCATTCAAAGAAGCATTTGAAGAAACAGGATTAGAAAATCTAAAATTATTACAAGAAGAACCTTTAGGAATAGAAATACTAACAGTAGACCCACATATCAAAAGAAATAAATTTGTATCATCACATCTACATTTGGATGTATGTTTCTTATTTGAAGCAGATGAGAAAGAAAAGATAAGAATCAAAGAAGATGAAAATAGTGATATAGGATGGATTAATTTTACTGATATAGATGAAAAGGTAAAAGAAGAAAAAATGAAACCAATTTACAAAAAATTAATCACAAAAGTATTGAAAATGAAAAATTAAAAAGAATAGAGGGATATTTATGTTAGAAAAAATACAAGTATTATGCCATAGTAGTATAAGATTTGATAAAGAAAAAATAATATATTTTGACCCATTTAAAATCGAAAAAAATTATAATGATGCGAATTATATATTTATTACACACGACCATTATGACCATTACTCTGAAGAAGATATAGACAAAGTAATAAAAGAAGATACAATTTTAATTGCACCAGAGGGATTACTTGAAAAAATGCAAAAACATGGATATAAAAATAATAATATAATAACGGTAAAACCAAATAATCAATACTCAGAAAAAGGAATTAAATTTGAAACAATGCCAGCTTACAATATAAATAAACAATTTCATCCAAAAGAAAATGAGTGGGTTGGATATGTTTTAGAGTTAAATAATATTAATTACTATATCGCTGGAGATACAGATATAACTGAAGAAAATAGAAAAGTTAAATGTGATGTTGCTTTTGTACCTGTTGGTGGAACTTATACAATGGATTATAAAGAAGCTGCACAATTGATTAATGAAATAAAACCAAAGGTTGCAGTTCCAATCCATTATGGAAGTGTTGTGGGAACTAAGCAGGATGCAGAAAATTTTATAAAAATGCTATTGCCTATAATAGAAGGAAAAATATTATTAAAATGAAAGTGGTAATTATTTATAATTTTTAGGCAGTAAATGGTAAGTTGTAAAAGGGGAGACTTAAAGTGAAAGTTATTTTTTTAGATGTAGATGGAGTATTAAATTCTGATGAATATTTTGATAAAATCAGAAAAAAGAATATTGATGGAATAGAAAGTGAAGTAGATGTAGAAAAAATTAAATTGTTAAAACAAGCTGTTATTCAAACTGGTGCAAAAGTTGTATTATCTTCATCATGGAGACATACTAAAAATGGTGAACAGTTAAAAGAATTATTGGCAAAATTTGAAATCTATACAGATAGAACTCCATATTTACAAAATAAAAGAGGTATAGAAATAAAGCAATGGTTGATAAACAATGAAAATATAGAAGATTTTGTTATTCTTGATGATGAAATTTTTGATACTTATGATGATATATTAATGAGCAAATTAATAAAGGTATCAAATGGAGACGGTCGTAATTTTGGAGAAGGATTGCTCCAAAAAGATATTGATGAAATAGTTAAAAGATTTGGAAAAATTAAAGAAAAAAACGTAGAATTGGAGAGATAAATTACAATTTATATTAATTAAGATCAGTATTTAATGTACTGATCTTTTAAAATTCTATTTTTAATTGTATACTTTTTTATTATATAATTTATAATTTTATCATCAAGCAAGGAAGGAGGGAGAGAGATGCTAAATTATGAATATAGTAAGAGTTATGGCAATTTAATATATGAATCGAGAAAAAGAAAAAAATTTAACGCAATTAGAATTATCAGAAATTTTAGAAACTTCAGAAAAAATAATTTCTAATTGGGAAAATAATAAAACATTTCTAAATAGTAAATATTATTTAAAATTAAAAAAATATTAAAAATAGATATTATAAAATTACTAGAAAGACATTATAATTAAAATTTAATATTAATTCATAAAATGTGCAATGTTGTATAAAAGTTTAAAATAAAAATTTTCTATAAAAGGTATAGGAGAGAGCAGAAATTTGATTATTTGCTTCCATTATTTTGAATACATAACATTGCACAAAATCAAAGCAACCGCAACCAAAATTATATAAAAATACAGAAATTTTTTATACATATTTTTAAAATATGTATAAATCTTTTTGTTTTTTATACATATTTATTGAAAATATATAATTTTTATGATAATTTATATATAAGGAGGAATTAATCATGAATTTAAATAAATTACCTTATAATAATGTAAATTTAAAAACAAATAAGATA
>CAZHCX010000058.1:0-6958 GCA_964531445.1 uncultured Clostridium sp.
ATTGATAGACTTGCAATGTTTAGATATGGAATTACAGATATGAGATATTTATATACAAATGATGTTAGATTCTTAACACAATTTGATAGAAAGGATGAAGAATAATGAAATTAAGTTTAAATTTTGTTAAAGATTACATAGATTTAGATGAAAATCTAAGCGTTAAAGAAATTGCAGAAGCAATGACAAAAGCTGGAAACGAATATGATTCAGCAGAAAAATTAATAAACTCTACAAAACTTGTTATTGGAGAAATCAAAGAATGTGAAATGCATCCAGATTCTGACCATTTACACTTATGCAAAGTTGATATTGGTACAGAAGTTCTTGACATAGTTTGTGGTGCACCAAATGCAAGAAAAGGTTTAAAAGTTATAGTTGCACAAGTTGGAGCTGTTTTACCAGGAGATTTCAAAATCAAAAAAGGAAGCATTAGAGGGCAAGAATCAAATGGAATGCTTTGTGCTTTATATGAAATAGGAATTGATAAAAAATTCTTATCAGAAGCTGATAAAAATGGTATTCACGAATTACCAGCAGATGCACCAGTTGGAGAAAATCCAATTAAATATATGCAAATGGATGACGGTGTAATTGATTTTGAATTAACAGCAAACAGAGGAGATTTATTAAGTATTTTAGGAATGGCTTATGAATTAGGAGCTATTTATGATAAACCAGTTAGTCAACCAGAATTAGGATACAAAGAAAACGGAAATGATGTAAACAATGAATTCAAAGTTGAAGTTGAAACAGAAAATTGTAAATTATTCCTAGCTAAAAAAGCTAAAAATGTAGTAATAAAAGAAAGTCCAAAATTCATCCAAAATAGACTTATAGCATCAGGAATAAGACCAATAAACAATGTTGTAGATATCAGTAACTACGTAATGTTAGAACTTGGTCAACCACTACACTTCTATGATGCAGACAATCTTGGAGATAAAATAGTTGTAAGGATGGCAAATCAAGATGAAAAATTAACAACTCTTGATGATGTAGAAAGAACTTTAACAACAGATGATATAGTAATAACTGATGGTACAAAATCAGTAGGGCTTGCTGGTGTTATGGGTGGACTTAACACAGAAGTTGAAGAAACAACAAAAAATGTTGTAATCGAATCAGCAATATTTGACTCTGTGAAAGTTAGAAAAACATCAAACAAAATCCTAAGAAGTGAAGCAAGTAATAGATTCGAAAAAGGATTAGACCCAGCAAGAACATACATGGCAATGGAAAGAGCATGTACATTACTAGAAAAATATGCAGATGCAGAAATCCAAACAGGTATTGTAAAATATGACACAACTGACAACAAAGAAAAAGAAATAGAAATATCATACAAAGAAATAAATGATGTATTAGGAACAAACATATCAAAAGAAGATATAGTAAATGTATTCAGAAAACTTGCATTCAAAACAGAAGCGGGAGACGAAACAGTAAAAGTAATAGTTCCAACAAGAAGAATTGATATATCAATAAGAGCAGACCTAATAGAAGAAGTTGGAAGAATTTACGGTGTTGATAATATTCAAGGAAAACTACCAGTAGTTCCAATGAGAATGGGACATTTAGACAAAACAACAAGAAAAATAAGAGCAAAAATGAGTAATATGGGACTAAACGAAACATTATCATACATCTTAATAAATGACAAAGATGTACACAAATTCACAACAGATGAATTTGAAGAAGTAAGATTATTAGATCCAATAACAGAAGACAGAAACACATTAAGATACAGCATAATTCCATCATTATATAAAATCTATGAATACAACAAAGCAAGAGAAAACAAAGATGTATGCTTATTCGAAATTGGTAAAGGATTCTGGAAAAAAGGAGAAGAATACGGAGAAAATCAAAAAATATGTGTATTAATGTCAGGTGAATACTACACAGGAATAGGACACAACAAAAACGTAGACTTCTTTGACATCAAAGGTGTTACAGAAGAAGTATTAGATTACTTAGGATATGCCGGAAGATATAGCTTTGTATTACCTAAAAACATGCCATCAGAATTCCACCCAGGACAAACAGCAGAAATCAATGTAAACAACGACATTGTAGGAATTGTAGGAAGAATACACCCATCAGTAGAAAAAGAAAATGTATATGTAATGGAAATCAATTTAGACAAACTACTAGCAAAAAGAGTAGGAAAAATGAAATTCAAAGAAATATCAAAATTCCCTACAATAAAAAAAGACCTAGCAGTATTAGTAAACAAAGAAATGACATCAAAAGAAGTAGAAATGCTAATCAAGAAAAAAGCTGGTAAGTTATTACAAGATATCAAAGTATTTGATGTTTACGAAGGAGCAAATATAGATACAAGAAAGAGAAGTATTGCATACTCTTTAAGCTTCGGAACAGCAGACAGAACTCTAAACGACGAAGAAATAAACACTGTTTTAGAAAACATAATTAAAGACCTAGAAAGCAAAGGAATAGAAATAAGAAAATAAAACAGGGATTGAGGGACGTTCCTTAAAATCCCTTCTAGAAGGGATTTGGGGACACTCCTTGATTTAGAGATAGCATAGTCACAAGAATATGCTATTTTTTTTAATTCCCTTGACAAAAAATAAACATATTGATAATATAAAAGTACAAAAAATGGTCAATCAGAACCGTCCCCATTGACCAAGCAAGGAGAGGCAAAGTGAAAAATTTATACCCAAACAAATACCTAAAAAAAGTAGAAGAAATAACAATAGAAGAATTAATAAAAAATAAAATAAAACTAATAATACTAGATGTAGACAACACATTAATAGACTACTACAAAAACCTTTCAGAAAGTATAATAAACTGGACAAAAGAAATGAAAGGACAAGGAATAAAACTATACATACTATCAAACACAAACGACAAGCAAAAAGTCGAAAAAGTAGCAGAAAAATTAAAAATAGAATACAAATACTTTGCAATGAAACCACTAAAAAAAGGATTTAAAAAAATCCAAAAAGAAACAAACATCAACCCAGAAAACATAGCTGTTGTAGGAGACCAAATCTTCACAGATGTATTAGGTGGAAACAGAAGCAAAATGTTTACAATATTAGTAGATCCAATAGACAACAAAAAAGATTACTGGTATACTGCT
The DNA here is from genome assembly GCA_964531445.1 of uncultured Clostridium sp. Classification (GTDB taxonomy): domain Bacteria; phylum Bacillota; class Clostridia; order TANB77; family CAG-508; genus CAG-269. The sequence goes on from CAZHCX010000058.1 coordinate 3,119, forward strand.
TGGAAAAGACCAATAGAAGAAAAAATAAAAAGTAAAATTAAAACAAAAGAGGAGATGTAAAAATGTATATAAACGAAATAAATATAGGATACTATGCAATTGTAGCAATAGTAGGACTTTTAGTAGGAATGTTTGTAGACTGGATGAACAAAAGACTACCAGAATACAAAAAAGTATTTACAAAAGAACTTTTTACAGAATATTTTGCAGAATTTAAACCAAACTACATATTAATGATAGTAACAGCAATAATATATGTAGCTCTGCTATACGTTTACGGATTAAAAAGCACATTTATAGGAAACCTAGATTTAATAAAATTTATGATTTTAACACCAATGTTATTATCAGCATTTGTAATAGATTACAGACTTCAAATTATCCCAAACAGACTAAACTTAACAATGTTTGAAATTGGACTTGTAATAGCATTTATATATGGATTATCAGATGTAGCAATAACAATAAACATGATATTAGGAATGTTAGCAGGAGGGGGAATCTTCCTATTAATAACACTTATAGGTGGAGCGATATATGGAAAAGAAGCAATGGGCTTCGGTGATGTAAAACTAATGGGAGCATTAGGGTTATATCTAGGACTATCAAGCATCATAACAACCACACTATTATCATTTTTAATCGGAGCAATTTTAAGTATAATATTATTAGCAACAAAAATTAAAAAAATGGACGAATACATACCATTTGGACCATTTATAGTAATGGGAACATTTATAAGCATTTTTGTTCCATTCGAACTAATAAAATTCGCATTACTAAAAATATTCACACTAGGCTTATTTTAAAAATTAGGGAAATATCCTAAGGGGGAACAAAAATGAATTCAAAGTTACAATGGTTAAGAAATAAAATGTCAAGTTTAGACTTGCAAGGAATGATAATATCAAACCCAATAAACATCAAATATCTAACAGGAATTGATGCAGAGGGAACACTTGTAATAACACCAAAAGAAAACATATATATAACAGATGGAAGATACACAGAATATGTTCATAGTGTTTTAACACTTTTTGATGAAATAATTGTATACAATGTAAATGATTTGTCAAAAGATGATTATGAAAATATTTTTATGTTTTGCGAAAACGTTGGTTTTGAAGAACATTACATATCTTATGCAACATACAAAGAATACATAAGAAAATATAAAATAAATAATTTTGTTGAAACAGAAAGCATGATAGAAAAACAAAGAATGATAAAAGATGATGAAGAACTAAGTAGCATAATAAAAGCATGCAATATCACAGACGAATGCTTTAAATACATTTTAAGTTATATAAAACCTGGGATGACTGAAAAACAAATTGCGAAAGAAATAGAAGAATACTATTTTGAAAGAACAGAAGGCGTATCATTTGAAACAATAGTAGCATCAGGAGAAAATACGTCAAAGCCACACGCAGTACCATCAGAAAGAAAAATACAAGAAAAAGATATTATAACAATAGATATGGGATGTAAAGTAAATGGGTACTGTTCAGACATGACCAGAACATTTTTTGTTGGAGAGCCAACAGAAAAAATGAAACAAGTATATGAATTAGTTTTAAATAACCAAAAATTTGCACTTGACCAATATAAAGATGGAGCAAGCACAAGACAGGTTACTAAACTAATAGAAAATGACTTTAAATTAAATGGATATGATTTAATACACAGTTTAGGGCATGGCGTAGGTTTGGAAATTCACGAGCCACCTTATGTTAGTTATAGGAATGATGCTGTATTAAGGGAAAATATGGTTGTTACAGATGAACCTGGAATATACATACCAGGAGAATTTGGTATAAGAATAGAAGATACAGTTCAAATTACAAAATTTGGTTGTGTAAGTTTAACAAATTCTGATAAAAATTGTATTATAATATAGTGTCCATCTCGGGACGTTTCTGAAATGGACAAATGTTCACAAAAGGCTTGATTTTTGAGCAAATATGTAGTAAAATATGAAAGTATAATAAAAAGAGATAAAAAATGAAGGGAGAAATAAAAATGGCAGGAGTATACTCAGCAGGAGATTTTAGAAATGGAACAACATTCGAAATGGAAGGAAACGTATTCAGAGTAGTAGAATTCCAACACGTAAAACCAGGTAAAGGATCAGCATTCGTAAGAACAAAATTAAAAAACGTTATAACAGGAGCAACATTAGAAAAAACATTCAACCCATCAGATAAATATCCAGGAGCAGAAATTGAAAGAAAAACAATGCAATATTTATATGAAGATGGAGATTTATATTACTTCATGGACAACGAAACATATGATCAAATGCCTTTAAACAAAGATACATTAGGAGATTGCCTAAAATACTTAAAAGAAAATATGGAAGTTACAATTCTTTCATACAAAGGAAAAGTATTTGCAGTTGAACCACCAATCTTTGTTGAATTAGAAGTTACATACACTGAACCAGGATTTGCTGGAAACACAACAACAACATCAGGAAAACCAGCAACATTAGAAACAGGTTTAGAATTACAAGTTCCAATGTTCGTAAATATCGGAGATATCTTAAGAATAGACACAAGAACTTGTGAATATATGGAAAGAGTTTAGAATAAACATAATAGAAAGTGGACTTAAAAACAAATAAGTTCACTTTTTAAGTATAAAAATATATAATTAAATAAAAAATGGTAAAACTAATAAAAATGGAGGATAATAAAATGGAAGAATTAAAAAAACAAATGGAAACTCTATTAAAAGAGGTAAAAGAAATAAAAGAAAATCAAGAAGAGATTTCTGATAGATTAGACAGACTACAACAAATATTTGATCACATTGAACATGATGACTGCGATTGCGGATGTGAAGAAGATGAAGGGTTTGAATTTGAAATAGTATGTCCATACTGCGAAAATGAATTTGTTGTAGATTTAAGTGATGATAAAGATCACGTAGAATGTCCAGAATGTAAAAATGTTATCGAGTTAGATTGGTCAGGAGAATTAGAAGATGGCGAAGATGATGAGTGTTCAGGACATTGCCACGGATGTTGTGGATGTGGAGATGAAGATGACGATATGTAGTACATTCAGAAAATGTGAAATTTTACTGTTAAAAATAATTTAAAGGATTTTTGTATTCATTATCAACTCTAAAACCGAAGATGCAAATGACAACCGTGTGGTTGCACCATTTGTAGGTTTACCAGTTGCATCACAATAAGGATTACCAGGAACACCATAAACATATTTAGGACCAACATAGCCGATAACCTGGCCTTGAGAAACATGATCACCAACAGAAACAATAAAATTAGGAGAAACATGACAATAAGAAACTTTGTAATTATCAAAAGAAAGAGTAATTGTATAACCACCAGCACCAAGAAAAGAACGAAAAGTAATTTCACCATTAGCAATAGCAATTAGTTTTGTACCCTCTGGAGCAGGAATATCTGTACCATAATGAAAACTTGAAGCACCACCAGTTGGTGCTTTTCTTTTGCCAAAAGGAGAACTTATTTGCATATAACCGGGAATTGGCCATACAAAACCATCTGGATTTAGACTTATAATTTCTTTGTTTTGTAAATCTTGATAATTTGATGTTTGCCCTTGAATTATGGGGATAAAAAATATTGATATAAAAATTGAAAATAAAATTATAATTGTTAATAGTTTATTAAAATAATTTGTAATAATATCACATCCTTTATTAAATTTTTTGGGGTTAAAATAAGATATAAAGAACAAATCAGAAAATCGAAGATTTTCTGTAAATTTGAAATAAACTGTAATAATTTTATAACACAAAAAATGATGAAATGCAATAAGAAAACAAAAAAATTATTGACAAAGAAAA
>CAZHCX010000059.1:0-6811 GCA_964531445.1 uncultured Clostridium sp.
GTAAATGTTTCAATTTTTTGCAAACATTTTTGGATATTTATTAAATATTATAAATAACTTTGTTGGAAATTATGGTTTAGCAATAATTTTATTTACTCTAATTATAAAATTAATTATGCTTCCATTATCAATAAAACAGCAAAGAACAATGAAAAAAAGTGCAAAACTTCAAGAACAAATGAAGGTTTTGCAGTTTAAATATAAAAATGATCCAGAAAAACTAAACAAAGAAACAATGGATTTATATAAAAAAGAAAAAATGAATCCATTAAGTGGTTGCGTTAGTGCAATATTACAATTTGTTTTATTAATTTCAATTTTCTATATGGTTAGAAATCCTTTAACATATATGGAAAAAATTGATAAAGAACAAATAAATACATATGTACAACAACTAAAAGAAGACGAAATAGCAGTTAGTAACGTATATTCTGAGATTGACGTTATAAGAGAAAAAGCTCATTTACAAGAAAAATTTCCAGAAGATGAAAATTTAAATAAAATAAACTTAAATATGCAATTTTGTGGACTTGATTTAAGTAAAATTCCACAACAACATCTAGGGGATTGGACAGTTTATATAATACCAGTATTGTATATAATATCAACATTTATCTCAATGAAAATTACTACATCAATGCAAAACAAAGACAAGAAAAAAGAAGATAAAGTGTTAGAAATAACTGAAGGAGAAGCAAAAGAAGTTGAAAAAGAAGATAATAATGAAATGGAAGATGCTATGGCACAATCTAATAAAATGATGTCATGGATGATGCCATTTATGTCAGTTTCAATATCTTTAGTTGCTCCACTAGGACTAGCATTGTATTGGTTAGTTAATAATGTTTTGATGATTGTTGAAAGATTAATTTTAAATAAGGTGGTAAAAGATTAATGGAAAAAAGCATTATTTCAGAAGGAAAAACTACAAATGAAGCAATAGAAAAAGGGTTAAAAGAACTTAATGTTTCTAAAAATATGGTAGATATCAAAGTCTTAGAAAGTGCTGAAAAAAGAAGTTTTTTTAGTATTTTAGCACCAAGGGTTGTAAAAGTACAATTAACTTTAAAAGAAAACAATGTACCAGTAAAAAAAGAAAAAAAGGAAATTGAATTAACAGCTGAAGAACAAGAAAAAGCTAAAGCAAATGTAGAAAAATTCTTAAATGAATTTCTTGAAAAAGCTCAAAAAGGTACAAAATATACGGTAGAAACAACAAAAACAGGATTAAATGTAAATCTTGAAAATGAAAATTTAGGCTTTTTAATAGGTTATAGAGGAGAAACGTTATATGCATTACAAAATATAATATCTTCAGTAGCTGGAAAAGGCATAGAAAATAGAGTTAGAGTAATTTTAGACATAGAAGGGTATAAGGAAAAAAGAGTAAAATCTTTAGAAGAACTTGCAGAAAAATTAGAAAAAACAGTTATAAAAACTAGAAAATCAATAACTTTAGAGCCAATGCAAGCGTATGAAAGAAAAATTATTCACTCAAAACTTCAAAATAGTAATAAGGTAGAAACAAAAAGTATTGGTGAAGAACCAAGAAGAAAAGTTGTCATATCATTAAAAAAATAGTAAATTTATATAAAAAATCGGAGGTCAAAGGTCGGATTTTTACTTTAAAAATAAAAAGTAATTGTCTATCTTTGACTTTTTTTGTTATAAATGAAAGGAGAAAAATAATGGATGTAATTGCTTCAATATCTACGGCTCCACGGAATTGGTGGAATTGGTATTGTTAGAATGAGTGGTGAACAATGTTTTGAAGTTTTAGACAAAATATTCAAACCAAAAAACATTCAGACAAAAGAAAAAATAAAAGGATATACTATGAAATATGGTTTTATAGTTGATAATGATGAAATTGTCGACGAGGTTTTAGTGTCTTATTTTAAGGCTCCTAGAAGCTACACAACTGAAAATATGTGCGAAATTAATACACATGGTGGAAATATAGTAATTAGAAAAATATTAGAATTATGTCTAAAAAATGGGGCAAATCTTGCAGAACCAGGTGAGTTTACAAAAAGAGCATTTCTAAATGGAAGAATTGATCTTTTACAAGCAGAGTCTGTAATAGACGTAATTAATGCTAAATCTGAAAGAGAGTTAAATACAGGAATTAAACAATTAGAAGGAATATTGTCTAAAAAAATTAAAGAAATTAAACAAGAAATAATGGATGTAATGGTAAATGTGGATGTAAGCATTGACTATCCAGAATATGATGTAGATGATGTAACAAATGCTCAAATGATTGATATGTTGGTATCTGTAGAAAGAAAACTTATTAATTTAGAAAAGAGTTTTGATAATGGTAAGCTTATTAAAGAGGGTATAAAAACAGCTATAATAGGAAAACCGAATGCAGGAAAATCATCACTTTTAAACGCTGTTTTAAAGGAAGATAGAGCTATTGTAACAGAATATGAAGGTACTACAAGAGACACAATAGAAGAATTTGTAAATATTGAAGGAATTCCACTAAAATTAATAGATACAGCAGGAATAAGAGATGCAAAAGACGAAGTTGAAAAAATTGGAATTGCTAAATCAAAGGAAGTTGCTAAGGATGCAGACTTAATAATAGCTATATTTGATTCTTCTAAAGATTTAACAGAAGAAGATTTGGATATTTTGAATATAGCAAAAGGAAAGAAATCAATAATTTTATTAAATAAAGCAGATTTAAATAGTGTTTTAGCTGAAAGTGATGAAAGATTTACAAACGTTTCTACAAACGTAATTAAGATTTCAGCCTTAAATGGGGAAGGAATAGAGAAATTATATGGTGTGATATCAAAAATGTTTAATTTAAACGAAATAAACGTTGATAACGATATTATAATAACTAACTTAAGACATAAAAATTTGATTTCAAAAGCTATAGAAAATGTAAAAAAGGCAAAAGAAACAATTCAAGCAGACATGCCAATTGATATTGTTGCAATTTATATAAAAGATATTTTGGAAGATCTTGGAAATATAACTGGAGATGGAGTAACTGAAGATATAATAAATGAAATTTTTTCCAAGTTCTGTTTAGGAAAATAATTATATAAAAATAACAAACGAAAATCAAAAATGAGACATTTTTATAGATAAAACATATAACTTGTAATATATAACGATAAAAGCGAAATAAAACGAAAATAAGAAGAATTTTTTAACCAAATATAAAATTAATAAAAATATGTAAAAAATATTATGAAACAGGTAATAAATATTATAAAAAACAAATTGACTCAACATTGTGCAAAAACTGTGGAAAACCGTTCCAAAAATCTGTGGAACACAATACCAAACATATAGTTCGGTAAACATAAACAAAAAACAATAAAAAATAATAATAAACTTTAAGGTTAAAATTAATATAAACAAAACAAACACTTACAAATAAAGGTATTCGACAAAATTCGACAAAAAATAAAATTAACTTAAAAGTTAAAATTTGTACAAGTGTTGAAAAAACACGGTTTCCTGTTTCATAAGGAAAGGATTTTAAATGAGTTATTACGCTGGAGATTATGATGTTGCTGTAATTGGAGCAGGACATGCGGGATGCGAAGCTGGACTTGCAGCAGCAAGATTAGGAATGAAAACATTAGTATTTTCTATTAGTTTGGAAGCAGTGGCAAATATGCCATGTAATCCACATATAGGAGGAAGTTCAAAAGGACATTTAGTTAGAGAAATAGATGCACTTGGGGGTGAAATGGGGAAAAACATTGATAAAACAATGATTCAAATTAAAATGTTAAATACCTCTAAAGGACCTGCAGTGCATTCTTTAAGAGCACAAGCAGATAGAAAGAAATATCATGCTGAAATGAAACATACTTTAGAAAAACAAGAAAACCTATTTTTAAAACAGGGAGAAATTGTGGATATTAAAGTTGAAGATGGTAAGGTAGTGGGGATAGAAACTTCAGTAGGTGCTATATATAAAGTAAAAGCAGTTATTGTTGCTACAGGAACTTACCTTAAAGGTAAAATCTTTATGGGTGAATTTTCACAAGAAAGTGGTCCAGATGGCGTAGCTGCAGCTAATAAGCTATCAGACTCTTTAAAGAAAATAGGTGTAGATTTAGTTAGATTTAAAACAGGTACACCAGCTAGAATTAATAAAAGAAGTATAGATTTTAGTAAAATGGAAGTACAAAAGGGTGATGATAATGTTGTACCATTCTCTTTTGAAGATAAAATAGATAATTTAGAGCAAGTTGATTGCTATTTAACTTATACAAACGAAGAAACACATAAGATAATTAGAGAAAATCTACATAGATCACCTTTATATGGTGGAGAAATTGTGGGAACTGGTCCTAGATATTGTCCATCTATTGAGGATAAAGTTGTTAGATTTAGCGATAAACCAAGACATCAAGCATTTGTAGAACCTGTAGGTTTAGATACAGATGAAATGTATATACAAGGATTAAGTTCTTCTTTACCAGAAGATGTTCAAATAGCTTTATATCACACAATTGCAGGACTTGAAAATGCTGAATTTACGCGATCTGCTTATGCTATAGAATATGATTGTATTGATCCGTCTAACCTTAAACTTTCCTTAGAGTACAAAGGAATTGAAGGATTATTCATGGCAGGACAAACGAATGGAACTTCTGGGTATGAAGAAGCTGCATGTCAAGGTTTAATTGCAGGAATTAATGCTGCACAAAAAATAAAAGGTAAAGATCCAGTTATATTAGATAGAACACAGGGGTATATAGGAGTATTAATTGATGACATTGTTACTAAAGGAACAAATGAACCATATAGAATGATGACTTCAAGAGCTGAATATAGGCTACTTTTAAGACAAGATAATGCAGACTTAAGACTTACAGAAATAGGGCATAATGTAGGATTGATATCAGATGAAAGATATGAAAGATTTTTAAATAAAAAAGCAAATATCGAAAAAGAAATTCAAAGATTAAAAAATACAATAGTAAAACCAACTAAAGAAGTAAATGAATTATTGATAGAAAATGGAACTTCTGAGTTAACAACAGGTACAAAAATGTCAGAATTGTTAAAAAGAACAGAACTAAACTATGAAAAATTAGCAAAAATTGATACAGAAAGACCAGAATTGTCACAACAGGAACAAGAAGAAGTAGAAATTCAAGTAAAATATGAAGGTTATATTAAAATGCAAGAAGCTCAAGTAGAGAAATTTAAAAAACTTGAAACAAAATTATTACCAGAAGACATAAATTATGAAGAAATAAATGGTTTAAGCTTAGAAGCAAGACAAAAATTAAATAAATTTAAACCACGTTCAATAGGCCAAGCTTCAAGGATTTCAGGTGTTTCACCTGCTGATATATCAGTATTATTAATTTATTTACAAGTTAGAAGATAAAGGAGTTTTTATGAAATTAGAAAAATTTGAAGAATTAATGAAATTTTATGGGGAACAAATTGATATAACTTTTGAAAAAAGTCAGATAGAGCAATTTTATAAATATATGAATTTGTTAATAGAATGGAATGAAAAAATAAATTTAACGGCAATTATTGAACCAGAAGAAATTATTTTAAAACATTTTATAGATTCACTTACTATTTGTAAGTATATTGAAAACAATGCAACATTAGCTGATGTTGGCACGGGAGCTGGTTTTCCAGGTATACCGTTAAAAATTTATAGACCAGATATTAAAATTACTTTAGTTGATTCATTAAATAAGAGAATTAATTTTTTAAATGAAGTAATTAATAATCTTGAATTAAAAAATATTGTAACAATACATAGTAGAGTTGAAGATTTTGGAAAAAATAAAAATTATAGAGAAAAATATGATTATGTTACAGCGAGAGCTGTTGCTAATTTAAATACTCTTTCTGAATATTTAGTTCCTATTGTAAAAGTAAATGGTAAAGCTATTTGTATGAAGGGAAATGATGTTCAAGATGAAGTTGATAATGCAAAACATGCTATAAAAATTCTTGGTGGAACAGTTGAAAAAGTTGATTATTTTAAACTTCCAAATTCTGATATTTCTAGAAATATTATTGTTGTTAAAAAAGTAAATAATACTCCAGCTAGATTTCCTAGAAAAGCTGGAATGCCTTCAAAAGAGCCTCTTGTATAAGGGGTTCTTTTTTTACAATTATAGTAATAGCTCATTAAGAAATTAAAATTTTAAGTGCAAATCATATATATTTAAATTTTATAAATGGAGAAAATTATTACTAAATTATAAACAAAAATATAAAAAAATTATTGACTTTTTATATAGAATAATATATTATAAATATAGAAATAAAACGAAGTAATACGTAAATATTTACATAAATGAAATGGGGGCAATATTGTGGGAAAAATAATATCAGTAGCAAATCAAAAAGGTGGAGTAGGAAAGACAACAACGACAATAAACTTAAGTACAATACTTGCTAAAAAAGGAAAAAAAGTATTATTAATAGATGCAGATCCTCAAGGGAATGCAACAAGTGGTGTAGGTGCTGAAAAGGAAGTAGAATTTTCAACTTATGATATATTAGTTGGAGAAACAGAGTTAGACGAATCAATTGAAAAAACAATGATTAAAAATCTACTTGTTTGCCCATCAAACATAAATTTAGCAGGTGCTGAAGTTGAATTAGTATCAATGATGTCAAGAGAACAACGCTTAAAAGAAAAATTAGAAGTAGTAAAAGATATATTTGATTACATAATAATAGACTGTCCGCCATCCTTAGGTTTAATTACGTTAAATGCATTTACGGCATCAGATAGTGTATTAATACCTGTACAATGCGAATATTATGCACTTGAAGGATTAGGACA
>CAZHCX010000060.1:0-6721 GCA_964531445.1 uncultured Clostridium sp.
TCATCTTCTTTTTTTATTTTTCTAATTATGTATATAGCAACTGTTAAAGGTATTAATATAAGCACACCAATTATACCTGCTATGATATCAATTAGTCTTTTTATGCCTTTTTCTATAATATTTTTTACTTTTTTCTTATTAATTGTAGTATTAACTGGTATAACTTCACTTACAGTATCTACATCTGCAAAACTGTATTTATCCACTCCATTCATACTCTTTTAAATCCCCCTTTTTAACTCGAAAAAACGAGTTCTCTACCATTAATTATAATTATATATTATATAAATAGAAATTACAACCGTTTCAGACAAATTTCCATCATTTTTTATCATTTTTTTAATTTACTCTTTATTTATCTCTTTAATATTGCGATTTTTATACATTTTATTACATTTTTCTACAAGCACAAAAATTAATATTCCAAATATAGCTCCGGTAGTATCTATGCAAACATCTCTTATAGATGCAGACCTCCCACTTGAAAACAGTTGATGAAATTCATCAGACATTGCATAAATCGCACTTACTCCAATTGTTGTTAAAATTATAAATCTAATTCTCATATTTTTATATGTATTTACAAAACCAAATACATTAATTCCAAGAATAGTATAAATAGAAAAATGAGCCATTTTTCTTGTTAAAAATTGTGAATTTTCTATTAATTCTTCTTTTTCTATTTCGTCTAAATTTCTTGTAATTGAGAGCGTGTTTATAACTTTTCTAACAAACCCTCTACTTGTGTTTTTTGATTCATCACCATTTTCACTTGAGAATATAAATATTACAATCATTGTTATTATAGTTAAAATCCCAAATATAGTTCTTTGTAATTTCATCATTAACCTCCAAAAAAATTGCAATTCACAGCAATAATTAAATCTGCGAATTGCATTATATATTTTTATTTTGTATATCCTGTTTTATTTACAATACTTTGGCTAATAGATTTAACTGTTTCAGAAGGTACATAATCTGTATCACCAAAAGCCTCTTTATGTAATTGTGTAACATTAGACTCTAAAGTTACAGGAATTCCATACCATCTATCCATTGTTTTACCTTTAGTATTATATGGCCATCCAATGCTTTCTGTTACTTTATATTTTGTCATACTTGGAACCATTGCTATAATATCATTTGATGTTATATTTGTATATACGTGTGGTAAAATAGAATCTGCAAATGCACTTATTTGAGCAACATTACGTGTTTTTAATTTGTTGAACATTGCTTCTATAACAGTTCTCATTCTTTCTGCTCTTTTATAATCCCCACCATCTGTGTATCTAATTCTTGAGTATGAAACTGCTTGAACCCCGTCTACTGTATAAGTTCCTGGTTCTGTAATATGGTTTGCTGTTTTACCTGTTACTCTTGATGTTTCATCTATATATCCATTTATATATTTAATTTCATCAGCAGTAATATTTAATTGAACTCCTCCTAATTTATCAACAGCTTCTGACACTGCATCAAAATTAACTGTTACAAATTCATTGATGTTTAAATCTAGGTTTTTGTTTAATGTTTTTATTGCAAGTGGTGCTTCTCCATAAGAATAAGCATGTGTTATTTTATCAAGTCCATGTCCATCAATATTTACATATGTATCTCTATATACTGATATTAATTTTACGTCACCAGTGTCATTATTTATACTTGCAATTATTATACAATCGCTTCTGTTTCCTCTTCCATAATCATCTGATCTGCTATCTACTCCGAATATAGCAATATTTCTGTATCCTGTTAAGTCTTGAGAAACTGTTTCTGTTATCCCCAAATCTTCATTACTTGGTAATTCTACAGTTTGTATTTTATCTAATTTTCCTTTTACATAGAAAAATATAAATCCTACCATAATTATTATTATAAGTATTAGTGCTAATACTATTCTTAAAAATATGCTTAATCCACTTTTCTTTTCCTTTGCCATATTTTCAACTCCTGTTTTTATTATTCTTCAATAATTCTATATAATTTAGCATTCACTTCAAGGCAAAAAACCTAGTTTGATGCCCATCTGAACATTTTTATATCATTATATTTTTTTAATACTTGTTTGTATTTTTCATATTCGTCTTCCCACAATTCTGCAGGCATTTTATCAAATGCTGTAAATATTTTTTCTGCTTCAGATAAATATATTACTTGTTCTTGTGATGACATTCTTTGGTATTGTTTTGCAAATCCATAAAGCTTATCTAGCATTTGGTTTGCTTCTATAAAATCCCAAAAGTCTTTTACTTTTATCCCTAATAATTTTAATTGCATAACCGCATACATAATTAACGAGAATATCACAAATACCAATATATATACTATAACTAATAATCCCATTTTTACCACCTTTTGGCTTTTTCAATTGTATTTTTATTTATTATCTTCTATTCTTTTTTCGTTTTCTATTATCGTCATTATTACTTGAACTGTTTTTTCTAAATCATCATTTTTTATTACATAGTCATATAAATTGATTTTTGACTCTTCGTAGTCTAATCTATCAAGTCTTAGTTGCATATCTGCTTCTGATAAATTATCTCCTCTGTTAATAAGCCTTCTTTTTAATTCTTCTTTATCAACTTTTAAGAAAATTGTAACTAATCTTGTTTCATTTTTTAACAATTTGATTAAGTTTTCTGTTCCATTAACCTCTATGTCTTTTACAATTATTTTTCCACTTTCGATTTTTTCGTTCATTAATTTTTTTGATGTTCCATAAAAATTTTCGTGATGTAGGTCGTATTCATAGAATTCTCCATTATTTATTTTTTCAATAAATTCTTCTTTTGTTATAAAATGGTATTGTACACCTTCTTCTTCTCCAGGTCTTGGCCCTCTAGAAGTGAAAGATGGAAGTGATATTACGTTTTCCATCCTTTTTATTAATTCTTTTTTTATTGTATCTTTTCCTGCTCCTGAAACTCCAGATAATATTACTAACATTTCTTCCCCCTATACAAGTTTTTAACTAATTGGCTAATTTTTTATTCGTATTATAATTATTCTTTATCTTCTTTGTCTGATGTATCTTCAGTTTTAGTAGCTACATCTAATATTTCTTCTTCGTTTGATGCAAGAACATCTCCTTCATCACTTCCACTTATAACTTGTACTTTTCCTTCTGCAATTTCGTTTGCAGCTAATGTAACTGGTGATTCTTCTTTAACTTTTGTTAAAGGTTCATCTCCTGTTGCAATTTCTCTAGCTCTTTTTGATGTAGCTATTACTAGCTCATATCTGTTTTCGGCTTTTTTTAATAATTCTGTAACTGTTGGTTTTACTATCATTTTAATATACTCCCTTTCATTTTTTATTATTCTTCGTCTTGTAATTGTGCTGATGCACTTGAAATGTCTTTATCTAATCTTCCTGCCACTGTTTCTGGTTGAACAGCTGATAAAATAATGTGGTCTGAATCTGTTATAATAACCGCCCTTGTTCTTCTACCACAAGTTGCATCTACTGCTGTTTTGTTATCTTTAGCCTCTTGGACCATTCTTTTTATAGGTGCTGATTCTGGGCTAACAATTGCTACAATTCTGTCTGCTGAAACAATATTTCCAAATCCTATATTTACTAATTGCATAATACCATATCCTTTCTTTTTGTTAATAAAATTAACAATTATTCTATATTTTGTACTTGTTCTCTTATGTCCTCTAGCTCTGTTTTTATATCAATAACCCCATTTGTTATTTCAAGATTATTTGCTTTTGAGCCGATTGTGTTTGTTTCTCTGTTCATTTCTTGTATTATAAAATCTAGTTTTTTCCCTATTGTTTCGTTTTGATCTGTAATTAGACTTTTAAATTGATATATATGACTTCTTAGCCTTGTTATTTCTTCTTCAACTGAGCATTTATCAGCATATATTACAACTTCTTGTGCTAATCTTGATTTGTCTATTTCTTCTGTTTTTAGAATTTCTTTAATACGTTTCTCTAATTTTACTACATATTCTTCAATAAGTCCAGTAGATTTTTTAGATATTTCTTCTATTTTATTTTCTATGTTATCAATTCTTGCTAATAAATCTTGCTCAATTTTACTTCCTTCTATACTTTTCATTTCTATTATTTTGTTTACTGCTTCTTGTGTTGTTTGAATAATTTCTTCTTTTATTTTTTCATCATCTTCATCAGCTTTTACTGTTAATATATCTGGAATTTTTGCAATATCCATAACTTCTATATTGCTTAATATTTTTTCTTCCTCAGCTAATTCTTTTAATTGTTTTATATACATTTTCGCAAGTTCTTTGTTTATTTGTATATTTCTTCCTTCTTGGCTGTTATTTTCAAATGTTACAAATACGTCTACTTTTCCTCTTTTAATTTTTTCTGATATTTGTTTTTTTATTGTGTCTTCTAAGTAGCTTATTGTTTTTGGCATTTTTACACTTATATCAAGATATCTATGGTTTACACTTTTAATTTCCATTTGATATTCTCTTCCATCTACTGATAATGTGCTTTTACCATATCCTGTCATACTTCTAATCATTGTTTTCTACCTCTTTTTTTACTCTTTTTCTTCTTGGTTTTGGAGATTCTTCTGAATTATTCTCTTCTTTAGGTTTTTCTGTTTTTTTAGCTGTTGTCTTCTTTGTGGTTGTCGTTTTCTTTGTTGTTGTCTTTGTTGTCGTCTTTCTAGTTCTTTTTGGTTTTGTTTTTGTTTCTTCTTTTTGTTCTGTTGTTTCTGCTGTTTTCTTTGTTGTTGTCTTTCTTGTTCTTTTTGGTTTTATTTCTGTCTCTTCTTTTTGTTCTGTTGTTTCTGCTGTTTTCTTTGTTGTTGTTTTTCTTGTTCTTTTAGGTTTTGTTTCTGTTTCTTCTTTTTCAGTTTCATCTTCAACTTTAATTTTTTCTGTTTTAGTTGCTTCTTTTTTTACAGGTTCATCTTTTTTAACAATCTCTCTAATGTCACTCATATCTTCGGCAACTTCTTTTCTTCCTTTTGTGTAAATAACAATACTTTTTAAAACAAAATAAATTGCAAAGATATAAGATGCAACTAAAGAATAACTTTTAAAATTAAATTTAAATTTTATAGTTATATGCTCAGTTGTTAATGTATATGCAGAAAGTACTAAGATTTCGATTGCTTGTATAGCAATATTTCCATCATCTTTTTTATATGCCTTCTCAATTAAATAAATTGCAGAAAAAAGAAAAATCATTGTAAATAATTGTGTTGCTCTTTCTATGTATTTAATATCAAATTTTGTATATGCTATATTTAACATCAAAAAATAAAATATTACAAATATTGCTTTTAATACATTTAAAAATATTTCCTTTAAACAATTTTCTTTAACTTCTTTCATTCGTTTTCCCCCTATTTTTCCAACTCATACATTATAATACTTAATACATTTAATGCTACTGTTTCCGTTCTCAAAATTCTTTTTCCAAGAGTAATTACTTTTGCACCGTTTTGTTTAAGTAATTCAACATCCTGTGGTTCTAGTCCACCCTCTGGTCCAATTACAATCCCGATTTTAACTTGTTCATCTTGTTTTTTGTTGTTAATTGTATCTGTTTTTATTTTTAATAATTGTTCTTTTAATGTGGTTTCTTTTTCATTTTCATAAGCTACTAATACTATATCATACTTTTCAATTAAATTACATAGATTTTTAATATTAATTAAAGAATTTATTTCAGGTATTATGTCTCTTCCACATTGTTTTGCAGCAACCTCGGATATTTTCTGCCATCTAGCTTGTTTTTTTACTTTATCTTTTTCATCAAATTTAACAACGCATCTTTTCATTTCAACTGGTGTTATATCTGTAACTCCAAGTTCAACAGATTTTTGAATTATATATTCCATTTTATCTGCTTTTGGTAATCCTTGAAAAATTGTAACTTTTATATTTGATTCAGTTGATATTTCTAAATTTTGTTTAATTATGCAATTTATTTTTTCATTGTCTAGACTTTGTATATCACATAAAAAGTTTTCTCCATTTTGGCTGTTGCATATTTGAAGTTCGTCTCCAATTTTTGCTCTTAGTACTTTTTTTATGTGGTTTACATCTTCTCCGTTTATTGTTATTTCATTTTCTTTGATTTGTTCGTTTTTTACAAAAAATTTTGGCATATATACTCTCCTATTTTGTCTATTTTGGATATTTCTAATAACGGACAAATTATATCACATTATTTTATTTTTGGCAAAATAAAACAGGATATTTTGAATTTTTCAAAATTCCTGTTTGTTTTTATTTAACGTCTTTTAAGTTGTTGTATTTTTTGAATCCGTATATTCCGCTTATTGCTATTATTAAAACAAATATTGATATTTTTCCTGCTCCTGCTTTTGGCAATATGTCTTTTGCTACCGTGTTGTCTTCAACTTTTGTATTGTTTATGTTATTATTATTTGTTGTTTGAGTTTTGCTTGTATTGTCTGTTAATTTAATTTCTTCATTGTTTTTTGTTGTTTCTGTTTTTTGTTCTTCTTTTGTTAAAAATTCGTGTTTTATATTGTATTTTATTGCGTATTGTGCGATTTCTGTATCTTTGTAACAATATATAGTCAAATCTTGATTTATTTCAATATGTCCTGAGAAAAAACTTCCACCAAATGGATCGTTTATTTCTGGATTTCCAAGTATAGTAATTTTCTTTAATTGGCTACAATTAGAAAATGCGCTATAATAAATTCTTTTTGTATTGTTTGGTATTGTGATTTCAGTTAATGAGGTACA
>CAZHCX010000061.1:0-6668 GCA_964531445.1 uncultured Clostridium sp.
GTGGATGTATTTTTTCAGAGGAGGATAGATATTCAAAACAGATAAAGAGAGATATGGAAAAATAAATATAGAAATTAATACTTGAGTTTTATATTTTTTTATTGTAATATAAATATAGTAGGTGATGTGTATGAAAAGAAAAATATTTGCAATAGCAATTATATTAATATTTATAATTGGTATAATACCAATAAAAACAATAGCAATAAGTAGTGTAAACTCAGATGATTATATAAAAACAGGAAAAGAAAAATTAACAATAGAAAATAGAAAAATAGTATCAAAAGAAACTGGAAATGAATTCATAATGAAAGGTGTTTCTAACTCATTAGTATGGACAGATTTTCTAGATGGGAAAATATCAAGAGATGCATTTAAATTGTTAAAAGACAATGGATTCAATTCATCTAGATTAATGTTGTATACAGAAATGTTTTATGATTTTGAAAAAAATGAATATAGAGAAGAAGGCTTTGAAAAATTAAAGTATACATTAAATAATGCATATGAAGAAGGAATTTATATCATTGTAGATATGCATGCTCTAACATATGGAAAACTTCATTTTCGTGATGATACAGGATATTGTATGGTAAGTGAAAATGGTACAAAATATACGGATGGATTTATAAAAGTTTGGAGTAGAATTGCAAGAGAAGTAAAAGACTATAATTGTGTACTTGCATATGAATTAATGAATGAACCACACTGCTTTTACGAAACAACTCAAAAAGCAGTCTTAGATGTATATACTGATTTAATTCAAAGAACATTTGACGCCATTAGAAAAGAAGATCCAGAAACAATAATATCATTTCAACCTATAAATGGATATTTGACAGGAGAAACTTATAAATGGGCTGAAATAACAGAAACAAGATATCCAAAAATAAAAGGTGATAATATTTTATTAGATGTAACACATTTTTATGATAATGCATTTTATAAACGGCCTTATGGAGTATTAAATGAAGTTCCTGCATGGGGAGCAGAATCAATAAATAGAAAATATACTGATGGACAAAATACATATATGAAAGATACAAAAAATACATTTTCAATCGATTTAGAAGGGAAAGTAGACACTCAGTTAGTATATGGTTTTTTAAAAGTATTTAATAACGAAGGTTCTAAGGTAACTGTACATGCATATAGAATATATAAACAAGTTGGCGATAAGGAAGTTAAAGTGTTTGAAATTAAAGATACAGATTCTTATGAAAAACAAAGAGTTTATTCTTATGATGATTTAATTGGTAAAACATATAATATACCGGGAGACGAAATTTATTTATTTGGATATGATCATTTGTTAATCAAAAATCCAATAGGAATAAAAAAAGGTGAAAAAATTAGATTAGAAATAGATACAGAATTTGACAAAATAAATGATGGAAGTTACTGTAGAATGTATTGTGGAACTATGGAAGTAACTCCTAATAAAGAAGGACAAACTCTTGTATCAGGTTATGAAAAATTATTAGCTCAAATTAAGGGATTAGATGAGATTGCTAAAGAATATAATAGTCCATTATATCTTGGAGAAGTGGGAATTAGAACTTATTTGATCAATGATTATACAAATTATAAACAATGTATAGATGATTATATGAAGTTATCAGAAGAATATCATATAAATAATAATTGGCATCAAATGCTTCAATTAAGTGATCAAGGTTCTGGAACTGGTTATGGGATTTTTATAGGTAAAGAACCTAAAGCAGATAATAAACAAAAAGATGTATGGAAATATGTATTACCAAAATATTTATCTGTACCAGGTGCTTATAAAAATCCAGAAGAAAATCTAAAGAAAATAGATATTGAAAAGTATCAAAAAACAAAATTATCATATAATTCTACAAATAAAAATTGCAGATTTGTAATTAAAGATGAAAATATAGCTAAAATAGGATCAGTTTCTGGTTTGAATTTATCTATTGGTTCAACAAATAATTATTTATATAATGTAGAAATTGAAGGTATAAATGTTGGAAAAACAAGAATATACGTAGTTGCTGATGATAATTCGGTTATAGAAGAATCAATAATTAATGTAAAGACTCCAGAGGAGAGAATAAAACTTTCAAAAGAAAATGTTGAAATGAAAGTTAATACTAAAGAGAAAATTGATGTTGAAATTACACCTATTGAAAAAGCTAATCAAAATTTAATATGGAAAAGCAGTAACGAAAACATTGTAAAGGTTGATAAAAATGGGACTTTAAATGCTGTTGGTAAAGGAGAAGCAACAGTAACAGTAACTACAGAAAGTGGAAAGAGTAGTAGCTTAAATGTTGTAGTAGTTGAAAACAAATGTAAAGTTACATTTATAGACCCCGAATATAATTCTCAAGAATCTAGTGATAGTGTTGGAAAGGTTTTGGAAACAAAAGAATATATTTATGGAGATAAAGTTCAATTTCCAAATGTAAAAATTGATGGATATGAAAAAAATGAGTGGTATACAAGTTTTGATAAAGAAAAGGGTACTTATTCAGATCAATTTATAGAAAGTTCAGTAATAAAAGAGGATATAACTTTATATTTGAAAAAAGTAAATAAAATAAGAGTCACTGGAATAAAAGCTGTTCAAAATTATATTACAGAAATGCATGATTTGAATTTTGAATATGGATATCCATCTGTAAATATTAGAGCTATAATTGAGCCAGCAAATGCTTATAATAAAAGATGTAAAATAACAAGTTCTAACGAAGATGTAATTGAATCAGGGTATTGTGGAGAAAATATAATAAATGCGGATGATCCGATAAAGAAAATGTATCCAGATAGTTATATGTCATCAAGTTTTTTAACTATAAAGGGATATGGTATTGCAAAATTAACAATTGAATCAGAAGATGGGAATTTTAAGGATACGGTAATTGTTAATGTAGTTAATAAAGAAAATAATTTTAAATATTTTTATGATTATCAATTAAAACAAATAAAAATAGATTCAGGTATTACATTAGAGGAATTTTATAAGAACTTTGATAGTTCATTTTATGGTTTTCAAAAAATTTATGATTTAAACGGAAATGAAGTAAGTGATGAAAATATAGTATTAAAATCAGGAATGAAGATGAAAGTAAAGAAATCTGCAACAGATACTATATCTGAATTTGCATTTATATCAGATGAAAAAATAAATTACAATGTTCATGTCCAAAATGATGGATGGCAAAATGTTAGAACTGATGGAGAAATAGCTGGAACAGAAGGAAGAAGTTTAAGACTAGAAGGGATAAGAATTGATTTACCAGAAAATCTTAAAAAACTTGGAAATATTCAATATAAAACACATGTGCAAAATATTGGATGGCAAGGATATGTAAAAAACGGAGAAACTTCAGGAACATCTGGACAAAGTTTAAGATTAGAAGCTATTAAGATAAGATTAACAGGTGAAATGAGTAAGAAGTACGATATTTACTATAAAGTTCATGCACAAGGATTTGGATGGATGGATTGGGCAAAAAATGGTGAACCTGCTGGAACAGCTGGATATAGTTATAGATTAGAAGCAATAGAAATTGTTTTAGTAGAAAAAAATGGTGTACCTCCTGGAGAGACTACAGATTGTTTTAGACAGATATAATCTTATTTAGGTTTAAGTTAAATACTTTCGAATAAAAAAGCATAAAATGTGAATAATAAATAAAAAACGAAAGGATTTGATAAAATGAAAGTAAAAGATTGTATGTGTGAAAGTGTATGTTCAGTAAAACCTGAAACAAAAATAATTGAGGTTGTTAAAATAATGCAAAGTAACCACATTGGGTGTGTACCTGTATGTGATAATACAAATACAGTATGTGGAATATTAACAGACAGAGATATTTTACTTAGAACTGTTGCTAATAATAAAGATGTGAATACAACAGCGGTAAGTGATATAATGTCAACAGAAGTTTGTACATGTTGTAAAAATGATGACATCTCAAAAGCACAAAATAAAATGGCTACAAATCAAGTAAGAAGATTACCAGTATGTGATGAAAGTAATAAAGTAATTGGAATACTAACTTTAGGGGATTTAGCACAATCAGATGCACAAATTGGTTCGGATTCTATTACAAGAACAATGAGTGATATTTGTAATTGCAATACTAATAAAAATAATGGATAAAATGAGATAAACTTAAATTATTTCATAATTTTGGAGCACGAACAACTCAGAAAATTTACGATTTTCTGAGTTGTTCTAGATTAATTAAAATTGTTATTAGATACAATAAAAAGAGTAGAGATATTTGGTTTAAAAAAATCTATATTTGATGAAAATCTAAATATTGTGGATAGAGTAGGGTAGATTTATTTAACAAGATTAGACGAAAATAGCCCAACTGCTAAATTTTATGGTAAAATAATTAATTCTACATAAAATTTTTGACATAATTATTGTAAAAATATATAATTATAATAAATTATTTATATAATATAAATATAAATTTATACTAAATATTTAATAAAAGAAAGGAGTTTAATAATTAATAATTCAATAGTTTTAGTAATATCAGATAAATAACAGGAGGAAAAGATTATGTCAAAAATCATAAGAGGCTATTGGGATTGTAAATACTGTGAAGAGAAAGGTATTGATGGACTTTTAGATAATACCATAACCTAAAAATGTTCTATCTTGTTTAGTTGGTACATTTAAATCTTTTGTTTGTTGAGAACCTAAGCTAAAAATTAAATAAAGATAACGATCTCTATCAACTATATAAGAATAAATATTATTTGCACATCTTTCCATTTTTATACCCGGCCAAGCTGTTCTATAGTCTGATGTTGTTTTCCATGAATATGCATATCTATCTACACCTTCTGAAGTTCCTTGAAATGAAGAAATAAGATATACACGTGTATTATTTGGATTATTAGGGTCGTTATATGGTGCTACTTTAAATAAATCACCCCAATTTGACTTTGAAAAATTTATATCAACAGTTACATGCTTTCTTATTGATAATTGGTCACTTGGAGAAACTTTTGTTAATTCTTCTGTACAAAAAGAAATCATAGAGTATATTTCATAATTCGTATCATTTTCTGGAACAGTGTATGAATAAATATTAGAAGTTCCATCAACTTTTTTCATTTCAATTCCTGGATATGAATTTGCATTATTTACAATATTATTGTTATTGTAGCCCCACATCCAACAATAAATATTATTACCTGTCCAACTTGTAGGTTTTTCAAAATAGATTGTTCTGCAGTTATTTTTTAGATTAACGGTAGAATCTATTGTGAATTTAGTATTCCAAGATGAATAACCTATTGAAAAAACAAAAAGTAGAGATATAAAGATAACTGTGATTGAAATTACATTTAAATGCTTCGATTTACGTTTTTTGTAAAATTTATATTTTTTCATATTCACCTCGTTAATTATAGTGGATTTAATTCAAATCTTATTTCATAATCTTTAAACTCATTTAATTTATTTTGTTCTAATAAATTAATGTAATTTTCTAATTGTTCTTGAGTTTTGCATGCAGCTATAATAAAAGGGCTTAAATATTGTTTTTATGCATAATACTTGTAGCAAAATTAAAGGAATATTATTTGTTATTGTATTTTCCATATTCATTCCTTCTTTCTTTCGTAAGTATTCAAATTTATTATATCATAATAATCAATATAATAATATTACGAAAATTTTAAAATATTGTTACAAAATGTCGAATATGTAATGAAATTGTAAGTGAAGAAGAATATGGTGAAAATATATCTGTATATTCTTATAACAACAAATTTAATTATGATTATGAAATTGTTTTAAAAAAGAATGAATTTGTAGAAAAAACAAATAAACTTATTAGTGAAAACATTATTGTAAATTTAGATGAACAAAATAATATAGTAAAAAAATTTAAACAAAAATTAGAAATTGATGCGGATTTTACTTATAATATTATTTTACAAATGCAGACATTTGATAACTTAAATGGAAAAGTTATAGAAAATAATTATGAACCTGTATTGAGTATTGATTTAGGAAAGAAAATTACAAAAATAAGAAGAGAAAAAAATCAAGAAGAAAACAAATATGAATTTACAAAATTAGAAGAAACTAGAAAAAATAATGTTTTAAAAATATTAATTTTTATTGTTTTATTATGTGTAAGTTCTTATATATTATATTATATTTGTAAAAATACAGAACAATCAAATAGAGTAAAAAATGTTTATAGACAAGAGTTAAATAAAATATTAAAACTTTGTGAAGAGAAGATGGTTAGAGTTAATGATAAACTTGATACTGAAAATACAAGAATTGTTGATGTGAAAGACTTTGGAGAAATTGCTAAAGTCTCTGAAGAATTATTAAAACCAATTTTGTATTGGGACTCACCAGAAAATGATGAAGCTTGGTTTTATATTATTGGAGAAAAAGCAACATATAGATATGTATTAAAAGCAAAGTAGAATAAAAAACATATTGATTAGATTCAATATGTTTTTTTAAAATAAACAACCATAAGAAATTTACATAAATTGACTTTTTGAAAAAATTTTAGTACAATTATAATAGGTTTAAAAATTTAATGTAAATCTTTCATAATATTCAGTAAATAATAAACTGAATAAATAATAAATTAAGGAGGATAAAAAATGAAAAATTTACGGTATGTTGCAGTCTCAATAATATC
>CAZHCX010000062.1:0-6581 GCA_964531445.1 uncultured Clostridium sp.
TAGAAACATCAATTGAAGGAGCAAAAGGAGTAATTATTAATATTACAGGTGGAGAAGATTTAGGATTACATGAAGTAAATACAGCTGCTGAATTAGTTCAACGCAGTGTAGACCCTGAAGCAAATATTATATTTGGTACAGTAACAGATCCATCAATGCAAGATGAAATCCAAATAACAGTTATAGCAACAGGATTTGAAAAAGTAGAAAGTCCTATATCAAGTATAGGAGTTGATAATTTAGTATCAAAAACATGGGACAAAAAAATCAATTCAATACCATCTAACCAAGACATAAGCTCATCACAAAATGATTTAGATATCCCACCATTTTTAAGAAAAAATAGAAATAAAAATATATAATGTCCATTTGGGGACGTTTCTAAAATGGACAAAAATGTCCATTTTGTACCATAGGTTTAAAGAAATAATCGAAATTGCTCGATTATTTCTTTTTTTCTACAATAAGAAAAGACAGACTTTGTATATGCTATGTAGTAAAATACAAAAAGTAGGTGACCTTAATGACAATTTATATTGATGTTATAATTATAGAAAACCTAATAATGAATTACATAATTTTATATGCAACTGGATTAATATCAAAAAACAAAATATCTTATATTAGAATTTTTCTGGCAAGTTGTATTGGTGCAATATATGCAATTACAGAATATATGTTAAAAATTGGAGTATATTCAAATATAATTGTAAAAACATTGTTAGCTATAATTATGGTTGTAGTTGCATTTTGTCCACAAAATGTTAAAAAACTGTGTAAACAGTTGGTATTATTCTATTTAACAACATTTACATTTGGAGGTGTTGCAACATATTTAATATATGTTTTAAAACCTCAAAATATTATAATAAAAAATGGGATGTTCGTGGGTAGTTATGTATTAAAAGTAATATTTATAGGTGCAATAGTTGGTACAATAATACTTATTACAGCATTTAAATTTGCGAAAAATAAAATAACAAAGAAAGATATGTTCTGTAAAGTGAAAATTGTATTAAATGGAAAAGAACTTATATTAAATGCTATGGTTGATACAGGAAATTTACTTAAAGAACCAATAACAGGAAGTTCTGTTGTAGTAGTAGAAAGAACATCATTATATGATATATTACCTAAAGAAATTTTGAATAATACAGAATCAATTTTGTGTGGCGATTTTACAAATATATCTGATGAAATAAAAAATGAATACATAACAAAATTAAAGATTATACCATTTTCTTCGCTTGGAAAACAAAATGGTATGCTTATAGGTATTAAACCAGAAAAATTAGAAGTAATAAATGAACAAACAGAAGAAAAAAATAATGCAATAATAGGAATATATAATAAGTCTCTTACAAAACATGGAGAATACAAAGCATTGATTGGAATGGATTTGTATTAAAAATTGGAGGTTAAAATGAGTATTGTTGAATTATTAAAAAAAGGAATTGATAGCATAAATACAATTTGTGCAAAATACATAAATGAAGATAATGAAGTAGAATATCTTCCTATATTTTATATAGCAGGAAGTCAAACACTTCCTCCACCATTAGAACCAAAAGAAGAAGAGGAATTAATAAATAAATTACAAGATGATGATAATCTTCAAACCAGGCAGATTTTAGTCGAAAGAAATTTGAGACTAGTAGTTTATATTGCAAAAAAATTTGAAAATACGGGAATTGGAATAGAAGACCTAATATCTATTGGTACAATTGGATTAATGAAGGGGGTTAATACCTTTAATGCTAGTAAAAATATAAAGCTTGCAACGTATGCATCAAGATGTATAGAAAATGAAATATTAATGTTTTTAAGAAAAAATAATAAGATTAAAGGCGAAATATCAATAGATGAGCCATTAAATAAAGATTGTGATGGGAATGAATTATTACTATCAGATATTTTAGGAACTGACCCTGATATAACATCAAGAAATTTAGAAGATGAAGTTGATAAAAAATTGTTAAGAGCTTCAATTTTAAAATTAAATGATAGAGAAAAAAATATAATGGAAATGAGGTTTGGGTTTAAAACTGGTAAAGAAAAGACACAAAAGGAAGTTGCAGATGAACTTCGGAATTTCTCAAAGTTACATATCTAGATTAGAAAAGAAAATTATTAATAAAATGAAAAAAGACATAATGAGTAAAACTGGGTAAACTAAAATGTTAGTGAAAATGGAGTAAATTACAAATTGAATAAACAAAACCTTTTTTGGAAATAATACGTAAAAGTATTTCTAAAGGAGGTTTTCTTTTGCTAAACAAAGTGGAAATATGTGGAGTAAACACATCAAAATTACCTTTACTTACAAAAGAAGAAAAAGAAGAATTATTTATTAAAATAAAACAGGGAGACGAAGAAGCAAGACAAAAATATATAAATGGAAATTTAAGATTAGTACTAAGTGTAATACAAAGGTTTTACGGAAGAGGAGAAAATGCAGATGATTTATTTCAAGTTGGTTGTGTAGGATTGATAAAAGCAATAGACAACTTTGATTTAAGTCAAAATGTTCAATTTTCAACGTATGCAGTGCCAATGATAATAGGAGAAGTAAGAAGATATTTAAGGGATAATAATAGTATAAGAGTAAGTAGGTCTGTTAGAGATTTGGCATACAAAGCAATGCAATTTAAAGAAAGATATACAAGAGAAAATGGAAAAGAACCAACACTTGATATAATAGCTAAAGAACTAGGTGTTGAAAGAGAAGAAGTTTCTGCTAGCTTTGATGCTATACAGGATCCTGTTTCTTTGCAAGAACCAATTTATAATGATGGTGCAGAAAGTATTTATATAATGGATCAAGTAAAAGATAGTAAAAATACTGTTGAAGCGTGGACAGAGTCTATGACTATAAATCAAATTATGAAAAAGTTGAGTGATAAAGAGAAGATGATAATTACAAAGAGATTTTTTAATGGAAGAACTCAAATGGAGGTTGCTGATGAAATTGGTATTTCTCAGGCTCAGGTTTCTAGATTGGAAAAAAATGCTATTGAGCATATAAAAACTTTGTATAAATAATTTTATTTTGAATATAATTTTGTAACTGGAATTTCTTTGCGATTAATATCGCTTAGAAATTCTTGAATTTGTTTTTTATAGGAGGTTTTTTATGCAAGATAAAGGTTTAGATTTTAAGCATAAAGAAGTTGTAAATATTACTGATGGCAAGCGTTTAGGATATGTACAGGATGTTTGTGCTGATTTAGAAACAGGAGTTATTACATCTATAATTGTTCCTGGAAGTAACAAATTTATTAATTTTTTTTCTTCAAATAATGATATTGTTATACCTTGGAAAAATGTAAAATGTATAGGTGATGACTTAATACTTGTGGAAATATAAAAAATTTTGTAAAATGTATTGACAAAATTCGTTTTAAAGTTTATAATAGCTAATGTCGAAGGGACAAACTAATAAATGGGTAGTTGGGTGAGTGGCTAAAACCATCAGACTGTAAATCTGACCTCTTTTGAGTTCCCTGGTTCGAATCCAGGACTGCCCACCAATAAAAACAAGGAAACTTGTTTTTATTTTTTTGCATAAAATCAAAGAAAAAGTCAAAAAACAGTTGTTTTTTTGACTTTTTTTATATATAATAAAACACAAATTGAAGCAAAAAGAAAAACAAGAAAGGAAAATCAAAAATGAACGATATAAGAGACTTGGACAAAATATTAAAAATAAAAGTAATTGGAGTAGGTGGAGCAGGAAACAATGCTGTAAATAGAATGATTGATGACAATGTAAAAGGTGTATCATTTTATATGATAAACACAGAAACAGGATCATTAAGAAGAGCAAGAACAAGCAATACTCTACAAATAGGAATACAAACAACAAGAGGTCTTGGAGCTGGAGCAAATGAGATTGTTGGAGAAAGAGCTGCAATAGAAAATAAAGAAGAAATAAAGAAAATATTAATGGGTGCTGACCTTGTATTCATAACAGCCGGAATGGGTGGAGGAACAGGTACAGGAGCTGCACCAATAGTTGCAGAAATTGCAAAAGAAATGGGAATACTAACAATAGGAATTGTAACAAAACCATTTATGTTTGAAGGAAAAGCAAGAAAATTAAGAGCAGAAAAAGGAACAGAAAGATTAAAAGATAATGTAGATGATTTAATAGTAGTATTAAATGATAATTTATTAAAAGTAACAGATTCAAAAATATCATTAAACAATGCATTTTCTTTAGCAGATGATATATTAGAACAAGGAATAACAAGTATAACAGATTTATTAACATCAGTTGGTGAAGTAAATATAGACTTTGCAGATATCAAAACAACAATGAGCTATAGAGGAAATGCTTATATGGGAATTGGTAGAGCATCAGGAGAAAAGAAAATTGAAGAAGCAACAAGACAAGCAATTGAAAATGCACTTACAGAGACTAAAATTGATGGTGCAAAAGGCGTAATATTCAATGTAAAAGGAAACAGTGAATTAAGCTTAATGGAAATAAACAGTGCAGTTGCAATCATAAATGAAAAAGTAAGTGAATATGCAAATATTATATTTGGTACAGTAATTGATGAATATATGGGAGATGACGTTCAAGTTACTGTAATTGCAACAGGTGTTGAGGACAAAAAAGACAATAAATAAGAATCTGGGAGATGGAGTTAGTGAAAAAATTACTAGCAATAATTTGTGTGCTATTAATAATATTTTTATCTATGTATGGATACAAATCAAGTAAAGGCAAGAGCAATGTAACAGTTGCAGAAGTGCAACAAATAGAAGAATATTTAAATCAAATATATTTGTGGAAAGAGGTTACTAATGAGGCTTTGCCAAAATTTGATTGTATAAATAATGCACCAGATTTATGGGTATGGGAAGTTGTTAAGAAAAATCTAGAAGAATTTGAACTTGATTATAACCAGATTCAAGATAAAGCAACTGAAATGTTTGGAACACATTTTGAAAAGAAATTTCCTGCTGAAGGATCAGAATATTTACAATATAATGAAAATTTGAAAAAATATGTAGCAACAGGAATTGGACTAGATACAGAAGAAGATTTGTTTTTTATAAAAGAAATAAAAAAAACTAGAGAAGGTTATGAAGTTGAAATTGCAGAATATTTAGAAGACTATGTTAATTCTCAAAGCGTTGGAGAAAATGGAACTTATGATGTTTATATAAAAAATCTGAATGAAGAAACAATATCAACAATAAAAAGTGATGAGAGTGACACTAAAACAATAGAAAGTGTAAAAGAAAATATTGATAAATTTAGTACTAAAAAAATCACTTTAGAAAAAGATGAAAATGGAAAAATTTATATAGAAAAAGTTGAATAATAGAAGGGAACAACAATGCTAGAAATACTGGAAAAATGCACAATTTGTCCACATAATTGTGGAATAGATAGAACAAAAAATCAAATTGGAAGGTGTAAATCTAAAGATACAGTTAAAGTTGCATTATATTCAACACATGATTTTGAAGAACCATGTATTAGTGGAAAAAAAGGCTCAGGGACAGTCTTTTTTTCAAATTGTAACCTTAATTGTGTCTTTTGCCAAAACTACGAAATAAGTCAACAAGGATTGGGTAAAGAAATTACAATAGAAAAATTGGCTGAAATATTTTTAGAACAACAGAAAAAAGATGTAGAAAATATCAATTTGGTAACACCAACAAGTTATGTGCCACAAATAATAGAGGCAATTAAAATTGCAAGAAATAATGGCCTTAAACTTCCAATTGTTTATAATACTAATGGATATGAAAAAGTTGAGACATTAAAAATGTTAGAGGGCTATATAGACATATATTTGCCAGATTTTAAATATTCAGATAACGCGCTTGCAAAACGTTTATCAAAAATTGACAATTATTTTGAAGTTACAACAGAAGCTTTAAAAGAGATGTATAGACAAACTGGTAAGGCTGTATTTAATGAAGATGGAATTATGCAGAAAGGTATGATTATTAGACATCTTGTTTTACCTAATAATATCTTGAATTCTAGACGAGTTTTAAGATGGATTAATGATAATATGCATGAGGTTTATGTTAGTGTTATGGCTCAATACTTTCCAACATATAAGGCTAAAGAGATTGAAGAAATTAACAGAAAACTTACTAAGGAAGAGTTTGAAGAGATTGAA
This sequence comes from uncultured Clostridium sp., assembly GCA_964531445.1. Taxonomy (GTDB): domain Bacteria; phylum Bacillota; class Clostridia; order TANB77; family CAG-508; genus CAG-269. The sequence continues at coordinate 6,150 of CAZHCX010000062.1, forward strand.
AGTTATTTGTATAGACTTGATTTGGAAAATGGTTTTATTCAAGAATTGGGTGAACATGAGGAAGAATATGTACCACAGTGGAAGTGTAATATAGAAGATTAATCAAATAATTTAATATTAACGCAAAAAGTGTAGAATAATGTAAAAATATGTGATATAATGCGGATGTAACTAAATAGACTTGTTATTAAAATAGGAGGATTAGCTAATGACACAAGCTGACAAACATTTTATTGAAACATGTAAAAAAATTCTAGAAGAAGGATACTCTTCTGAAGGAACAAGTGTAAGAACAAGATGGGAGGATGGTACAGAAGCAAATTATTATTCTATTGTAGGTGTAAAAAATGTATATGATGTTGGAAAAGAATTTCCAATGATAACATTAAGAAACAACAGTCAAACAGTATACAGAGCCATTGATGAAATTTT
>CAZHCX010000063.1:0-6558 GCA_964531445.1 uncultured Clostridium sp.
AATGTCCAAGAATATGAGTAAAAAATCTAATATAAGTTAATGGATTTAACAATGAAGCCCTTTCAGTTGAGAAGATTTTTCTGCTTGCTTTTCCTTTTGTAATTTTGTCAAGAAGAAGTACACCAAGAGATATAAAAAACATTGTAAGAGTTACAACAGCATTATATTGAAAATAGTCCATTACATTAATCTCTTGTATATTCACTTTTATCTCTTCCTTTCATTATTCATCTTTCATATATTTTTTTATATCTTGAATTGCTTTATTACTTTTTCTTATTTCTCTTGCTTTTTCAATATCCTCTTTATTATGTGACGTAGTTTTATATTCTAATTCAAATGCTTTGTCTTGCTCCTCAAGCTCTTTAAGTATTGCTTTTAATTCTGAAATTCTTTCGATTGATTCATTTAAAAGAGACGCAATCTCCTCATCAGTTGGTTCTCTACCATTTTCTTTTCTATATTTGAAAACTATTCTTTGCATTTTATTTATTCTATTTATAATTTCTACACTTTCCTCTTTACTATATTCTCTCATAAAATTTCACCTACTCATTTTCAAAATAATTACTATATTGTTCTTTTATTTTCTCTAAGTCATTTAACCCATCAGGATCAAAGCATATTTCATCATCATATTTTGCTTTTTCATACCATTCTTCTTCATCTTTTGCATATCTCTTTAACATTTCTTTATGATTCTTATATGTTCTTTTAAAATAATCATAATTTGATTTCCAAACGTGTATTGTATCTATATATGAATAATTACATGTTCCAAACATTGTTATAAAATTAGAATAATAAAATGGATAATGTTTTTTTACAAGAAGTTCTAAAGAAGTAAAGCTTTCTCTATCCTTAATTTCTACATTGAGAAATTCTAACATTTCAATAAATAATTGCTTCATCTTTTCTCTTTCTTCATTACATAAATCTTTTAATGTTTGTCCTTCTTTTAATGTAATATCTTCATAAAATTGTTGATAATTTTTGTAACTATTTTCATCTTCAGCAAAATATTTATATGTAAATTCTAAATTACTTATATATTCCACATTATCAGCATGTATTGTCCAGAAGTCATCTCTCATGGTATTTCTATATATCATTCTGGATTTAAGCATTGTATATGTATCGTCAAACAACCATTTATAATCAGAATAACAAAGAACAAGTTCTTCTATTAATTCTGGTAAAGAAGATTCTTTATTATATTTTCTTTTTTTATAATCTAGCATTTTGCAAAATATTTCCCTTAGTCCATCTTTTAATTTTTTATCTAATTTTTCAAAGCCTTCTTTTTTAATTCTTTCTTTTTGCTGATTATATTCATCTAACTCATCAACTAATTCATTATAAACTTTTACAATATTTTTAACCTTTTCGTCTAGAATGTCATTTTCAAGTCTATATTTTACCCAATCGGCTAATGTTCTATAACTTTCAAACCATATACTTTTATAATAAATATCCTCCTGAATATGGTACAATTCTGATTCTTTAGTATCTTTATAATAATCTTCTAGTTTTATGCCTTTTTCGTCAATAATAATCCTTCCTAATTCTAATACTTTATCAAATAAAAATTGATATATTTTTTCTTCATCTTTTAAATCTAAACATTTTTTTAAATCTAACTTTGAGATTTCATTATTATTCATTTCATACGCTCCTTTATAAATTACTATCTTTATTTTCTAAAGTAGGAAATATAATTTCATTTTCAAAATTATTATTATGTTTAATTCCAAATATTTCTGATAAATCTATTTCCTTTGAAGTATTATATTTAACAATTCTTTCTTCATAGCTTTCAACGTTTGGATAATAAATATAATCTCCATTTTCAACGTCAATCAAACATCTTAGAAGTCTGAAATCATCTGCATTTAACTCCCTTTCTTTATGATTTGCATGTTTCCTTTTTAATTCTACCCAAAAATATTTTCCTTTATTTACGTGAATTTGCCAGTATTTTCTTCCATCTTTTTCTATTACATCAGTTGTGTAATCATAAAAATGTACAAATGATATTTCATTGCTATTAATAATCTTTAAAAAATCTTCTTTTAAAGTATAATTTTCTTCAGCAATTTTGATAGCAAGAGTCTTGCTAATTGGATATGGATATTTTCCATCTTCTTTTTTTTTCTCATCATCTCCAAAAAGAAATGTTGGGAGAGTTCCTGGTTCACGTTCTACATTTTTTATTAATTTATCATAATTAATTTCTTTTCTTCTTTTAAACATTATTTTTCCTCGCGTATTCTTGCAAGCCATTCTGGTGGTTCTTCATTTATCTTCACAACTCCATTGATGGCATCTTCAAAATTAACGGTTCTTTCTTCATAATTTTTTACATCTGGAAAGTAAATATAATCACCAGATTCTGTATCAATTAAACATCTTAAGAACTTAAAATCATCCTCTACAAGCTTTCCATCACAATAAATTGTTTCATTTTTTTCAAAGTCCATCCATGAAATGTCTCCTGAAAGAACCTGAAATTGCCAATATTTTTTTTCATTCTTTTCTATTACATCTATTGTATAATTATCAAATCCAAGAAAAGATATCCCTTTTCTATCTGAATTTCTACAGAAGTCAGTTTTCAAAGTATTATTTTTTTGTGCAATATTAATTGCCATGCTTCTTTTTATTGGAAAATTATATTTTAAGTCTTCTTCTGCTTCTTTTTTTGATTTTTTTCTATTTTCTTCCGCTATTTTTTCAACAAGTTCAGGATTATCGTCTATTAACTTTTTTAAAACACCAATTGCAGATTTTGGTTCATCTTCTACATCATATTCTTCATTTTCTCTTTTTATTTTGATTACAGTAAGAACTATAATTAGAATTATTACTATAGCCCCAATACATATTTTTAACATATATATACACCTTTTCCATTTTTTTATTTTATCATTTCATAATTATATATATCATATTTTTACAAAAAAATAAAGAGTTTTGAAAGCTTTTGGTTGTATTTTGTTACAGGTTAAAACTTCTTTATTAAATTCATTAATAATTCTTGTATTTTTTTAAAATATGTAGCATAAATATATTGAAAATACAGTTGTTTTACCTTACTCTTTAAAGTATAAAAGGCATTAAGCTAGTTTAAAACCAGTTTAATGCTTTTTTGTATCTCCAAACAAATAACAAAAAATGTTATAAATATTCTATATTTTTTCCCTTTTTAGTGTTATAATATGAACTTGAAAGGGATGAAATTATGCAATTAAAAATTTATATAGATTTAGGAAGTGATAAACTGTCACTACCATTAAACTATAATCATATATTACAAGGTATTATTTATAATTCATTATCTAATGATTTAGAATATCAAAAAACATTACACAATGAAGGAATTACCTTAGGAGAAAATTATAAACTATTTACTTTTAGTTCTCTTTGTGGAAAGCATACTATTTCTAATAAGACGATAACTTTTATAGATAATGTTTTTTTAGAAATAAGAAGTGTTGATAGTTATTTTATTTTTCTTGTTTACGAATATATGAAGCAAAATGGTATAACATTCGGAAATAAAAAACTATATCCAAATCTAAAACTTGAAAATAAAATTATACAAGAAAATAATATCACAATTAAAATGAACTCACCTATTTGTGTTTTTAAAAAAAATTTGGAAAATAATAATACTATTTATTTATCTCCAAGAGATAGTGAATTTGAAACAGCAATAAATAATAATTTTATTCGAAAATATTCTTCATATTATTGTATAGAACCTTATTCTGATATACTAATTACTAATATAAACCTTTCGCCCATAGATAAAGTAGTTACAAATATTAAAAAAATTTATATAACTTCTTGGAAAGGAGAATATGTTTTAGAAGGTTCACCTGATTATTTAACATTTCTTTATAATGCTGGTCTTGGTTCTAAAAATTCACAAGGATTTGGATCGTTTGAAATAATAGAATAAAAAGTATGCTATGTGCTTTTTATTTTTTTCTTATGCTATAAAATTCGTCGATGATTTTATTGATAATTCAATGTATTTAGGCAATAATATATAAAGTTTAATAAAAAACATACCAAAATAACACAAATAATTCGTCGAACTATTTTTATTTTTTCTTTTTTTATAAAACAAATCATCTTTTCTTTATATAATAGTATTTATAGATATTTTTGATATTTTGATATCGACGAACTTTTTTATTAAATTTCCTAATATTTCTTGCAATTTTTTAAAATATGTAGTATAAATATATTGAAAATATTGTAGTTTTACCTTACTCATTAGAGATTTGAAACCTTTCTTTTCGTCAGATTCCTTGTTGATTTCTTTGCGTTTTACCTTACTCATTAGAGATTTGAAACGCACCGTTAACAGATTCTACATCACCTGAAAGTTTTACCTTACTCATTAGAGATTTGAAACACTTTTAGTAGAACGTCTAGTTCTTGTTGGATTTCTGTTTTACCTTACTCATTAGAGATTTGAAACGCTCATATGATTAAATTTATAGCCATAATTACCAATAATCATGTTGTTTTACCTTACTCATTAGAGATTTGAAACATTTTACCTGCCTCAACTGGCTTAGATATTATGGATAGATAGTTTTACCTTACTCATTAGAGATTTGAAACGGAGCTACTTCTGTTGTTTCTTTTTTGTCTTCTACAACTGGTTTTACCTTACTCATTAGAGATTTGAAACCTCCTCCTATGATGTTTTCGTTCTTAAATAATTTTGTTTTACCTTACTCATTAGAGATTTGGCATAAAAAAACACCCTCCATGGGTGTTTTTAGTTTATTAGTTTATATTATTTTTTATAATTATCATGTAAATATTTATATGTTTTTCGTATTTCAGCTATATAATCAGTATAAGAACAATAAATATCGTTTTCTACTGAGTTTAAGTGTAATAAAGTATTTTCAAATTTTGGATGAATCTTTGTTATATTACACTCCATTAATAAATGGTTATTTTTATCCTCTATACTAATATGATTATATTGTAAGATTTCTATATATAAGTTATATAACTTTTGCTTTTCTTCGTTGTATAAATCTTCCAAAGTTTGTTTTTCTTGTAATGTAATATCTTCATAATATTGTTCATAATTTTTGTATCTTGTGGGTTCTTCCGAAAAATACTTATATATATCTTCTAACTCACTTATATATTCTACATTATCAGCAGGTACTTTCCATAAATCATCACTTATAGTACTCTTATAATTGCACTTTCCTTTTAGCATTTGATATAAAGATGTCCAATCATATTTGTAATCATGGTAACATAAATCTATCTCTTTTAATAATTCTATTAAGTTTGCATTTTTATTATAATTTCTATTTTTATAATCTAACATTTGAATAAATAATTCTTTAAGTTTTTCTTTATAGTACTTTTCAATTTTTTCAAATCCTTCTATTTCTATCCTTTTTTTCATTTCTTTATATAAATCTAATTGCTTAAGCAAAAAATCATATGATTCTAAAATTATTTTCTTATCATCATAATCCAGTTTTGTAATTTCATAATAATCATTAAACCAAATACTGTAATAATAAATTTTTTCTGCAATATCTTCAATATTATTATCTTCAATTTTAAATCCTTTTACTTTACATATTTCTTTTCCTAATTCTAAAATTTTGCTATTTAATTCGTTTTTTGTTATCGTTTCCATTTTATTCACCTTCTATCCTATTATAGCATAACTTTTTGATATCGACGAACTTTTTTATTAAATTTCCTAATATTTCTTGCAATTTTTTAAAATATGTAGTATAAATATATTGAAAATATTGTAGTTTTACCTTACTCATTAGAGATTTGAAACCATTTGCAGGTGCTGGTTTTTCTTCTTGTTTTTTAACTTCCGTTTTACCTTACTCATTAGAGATTTGAAACTCTAATAGGCTTCTTATTGTTTCATCTCTATCATGTTTTACCTTACTCATTAGAGATTTGAAACAAAGTGATGAACAATCCCGTGCATAGCCACTCGTTTTACCTTACTCATTAGAGATTTGAAACAACCCCCCCAATCGTTTAGTTCTCCGTTTAAAATTTCATGTTTTACCTTACTCTTTAGAGATTTGAAACGCATTAGTTTTGTCAACAATTTTGTTTTCTTTAAATCCTGTTGTGTTTTGCCTTACTCATTAGAGATTTAAATACAAAAAACGGAATTAACAGTTTCTAAGCTCCTCACGTCGCTAAGAAACTATAAATTTCGCATAACTATCTTCTACGTCAAAATCGTCTACCAGACGATTTTTCCTAGAATATAAAAAAGCCCCTAAGAGCAATTTTAATAAGAATTGTACTTATTAAAATTCTCCTAAGGGTGTTTTTTTATTTTATATATTTAGACAATAACAAATCTTTCGGATTATCATCTTTTCCATTTATAATTTTAGGTAAAATTGCAATAATATATGCATCTCTCATGTTTGTAGATTTATTTAACATAAACCAATTCATACTGTTTTCCTGATTATTTTTTTCTCCAATAGGATATTGAAATTTTACTTTATTCCAAACTCATTT
>CAZHCX010000064.1:0-6541 GCA_964531445.1 uncultured Clostridium sp.
TAAGGTCGAACTCAATCTTTCAAAATATATATTAAACTTTCATAAATCAATTTTTTTGTTACTTAACTGTAATAAAAATAAAATAAATTTTTAAAAAAATAATACAAAATTACTTGATACAAAAACAATAATATGATAGAATAATCCCATACGCAAATTAGAGATAAAAGGAGAAAAAAATGGAAGAGTTAGATTTAAAAGAATTATTAGAATTATTCTGGCATAAGAAGGTAAAAATACTGTTAATAGTAGCAATATTTGTAGCGATAGGAGTTATATATACAGTAGGATTTGTAACACCAAAATACACAGCATCAACAACATTAGTATTAGCAACATCACAAGATTCATCTACAAAAACAAATACTATAACAACATCAGACATTACTTTAAACTCAAAATTAGTTTCAACATACAGTGTATTAGTAAAAAGTAAAAGTGTAACAAGAAAAGTTATATCAAACTTAGGAATAAATATTACAGAAGATGAATTAAAAAACGAAATAACAGTAAGCTCAGAAAAAGATACTGAAGTAATTAGAATTTCTGTTACTAACAAAAATGGAACAGATGCTGCAAACATAGCAAACGAAATTGCAAAAGTATTTACAGAAGAAGTTGCAAGAATATACAACATAAACAATGTTCAAATAATTGACCAAGCAGAAGCAAGTAACACACCATCAAATATCAATCATATGAAAGATATTATGATATTTGCATTTGGCGGAGTCGTTGTAGCAGTTATGTATGTTTTAATAGCAAACATGCTAGATACAACAATAAAGACAGCAGAAGAAGTAGAAAAACAATTCAAAGTTCCAGTACTTGCAACAATACCACTATATAACTTTGAACCAGTTAAGGTTAAAGGAGGAAAGAAAAGATAATGAAAATAAAGAAAGAACTAATTGCTCAAAGAGATCCAAAATCACCAGTATCAGAAGTTTTTAGAACTCTAAGAACAAACATACAATTCATGAGCACAAATAAAAAATTAAAAACATTATTAGTAACATCAACATTTCCAAGTGAAGGTAAAAGTTGGGTTACATCAAACTTAGCTGTAACATTTGCACAAGCTGGTAACAAAGTAATATTAATAGATGCGGACATGAGAAAAGGAAGACAATACACAATATTTGGAGTATCTCCAAGACCAGGACTTTCAAATTATTTATCTGGTTTAGATGTAGAAAATCCAGATGATATAGATTTATCACAATACATACAAAAAACAGATGTAGAAAATCTATTAATAATGTCTGCTGGAAATATCCCACCAAATCCATCAGAATTATTAGTTTCACCACAAATGAACAAATTGCTAGAAGACTTAAAAGAAGTTTGTGACATAATTTTAATAGATGGAACACCATGTGAATTAGTAACAGACTCTATAATTCTTTCAAGAATTGTAGATTCAACAGTTATAGTAACAGCACATAAAGAAACAAAAAAAGACAACCTAGAAAAAATAATAAAAAATATTCAAAACGTTGGTGGACACTTAGCAGGTGTTGTAATAAACAAAATGCCAATATCTATCAAAAAATATAACGAAAACTATTATTATGCATCAACAACAGGTTCAACAATGAAGCCAATGGGAGCAAGTGAAATAAAACAAAAAGCAAATAATATATTAAAACAAAATTCAGAATCATACAAAAGACCTAATTATGATGATATACAAAAAATGGACAACGACAATTTACAAAAGCCTAATTTTTTAAATAATAATCAAAATAGTAATTCAACTATTGAAAAAACAAATGATATATTAAAACAAATAAATTCATACTTAGATCAAGAAAAGAAGAATTTAAACTAATAGAAAAGGGAGAACAACAATGATAGACTTTCATACACACATAATACCGAACATAGACGACGGATCAAGAAGTATAGAAGAAACATTTAATTTAATAAAAGAAGCAAAAGAAGCAGGATTTGAAGGAATAGTATTAACATCACATTACATAGAAAATTATTATGAAACAGACGTACCAGAAAGAGATATGTGGGTTAAAGCTATTAGTGATAATTTAAAACAAAAAGGAATAGAAACAGATTTATATCTTGGAAACGAAATATACATTTCAGGGAATATGATGAATTTATTAATAGAAGGAAAAGCATCAACAATAAACAATAGCAGTTATGTATTATTCGAAATGCCACTTAATGCAGAACCAATGAATTTATATGATGTAATATATTCACTTCAAGAGAATAAACTTATACCAGTACTAGCACATCCAGAAAGATATAGTTTTATTCAAAAAGAACCAGAGCTAGTATATGATTTAATAGAAAAAGGAGTGTTAATGCAAGCAAACTACGGAAGTATATTAGGTCAATATGGCGAAAAAGCACAAATGATAGTAAGAAGATTTCTTGAAAATAATATGATACATTTCTTAGGAACTGACGTACATAGACAAAATACAATTTATAAAAGAATTCCACATGCATTAAAAGAAATAGAAGAAATAGTTGGAAGAGTAAAATTAGAACAACTAACAACAATCAATCCACAATTAGCATTGGAAAATAAAAGAATAGACATAGATGATCCAGAGGAATTTTCATTAACATTAAAAGAAAAAATACTTATGTTTTTAAAGAGGGATTAAGGGACGGTCCTTAAAATCCCTCTTTTTAGGGATTAGGGGACACTCCTTTAGCTAAACAGAAAGGAAGTTTTTTATTATGAGAAAATATTTTGGGACAGATGGTATAAGAAGAATTGCAAACACAGAACTTACACCAGAATTAGTATACAAAGTAGCCAAAGCAGGAGCATATGTGTTGTCGAAACACACAGACCACGCTCCTACAATATTAATAGGAAGAGATACACGTATTTCTGGAACATTAATAGAAAGTGCAATGGTTGCTGGTTTTTTAAGTTATGGAGCAAATGTTAAATTATTGGGAGTTATACCAACACCTGCTGTAGCTTATTTAACAAGAAAAATGCAAGCAGATGCAAGTGTTGTAATATCTGCATCACATAATACATTTGAATTTAACGGAATAAAATATTTTAGTAATAAAGGAATGAAAATTCCAGACAGTCTTGAAGAAGAAATAGAAGATGTTATGGATTCTGGTAAAATAGATGAATTAACTGCAATAAGTAGCAAAATAGGTGTATCTGAATACAGAACAGACTTATTAGATGAGTATGTATATTTTTTCAGAAAAAATTTTGATGATAATATTGCAAAATTAAACAGAGATGATTTTGTCGTAGGAATAGATACTGCGAATGGAGCAACATCAGTAGTTGCAGAAAAAGTATTCAAAGCATTAGGAATCAAATATAAAATAATAAACAACAATCCAGATGGGATAAATATAAACCACGAATGTGGATCAACTCATTTAGAAGGATTAAAAAAATTTGTTGTTGAAAACAAATTAAGTCTTGGTGTTGCTTATGATGGTGATGGAGACAGATGTTTAGCTGTTGATGAACATGGCAATGAAATAGATGGAGATATGATAATGGCAATTGTATCTAACTACTTAAAGAAAAAAGGCAAACTAGCTAAAGATACAGTTGTTGCAACAGTAATGAGCAATCTAGGATTGCACAAATACACAAGAGATAATGGATTAGAATTAATTCAAACAAAGGTTGGAGACAGATATGTTTTAGAAGAAATGTTAAAAGATGGATATAATCTAGGAGGAGAACAATCTGGACACGTAATATTATTAGATTACAATCCAACTGGAGACGGAATATTAACATCATTAATGTTAATACAAGCAATTTTAGAAGAAAATGTGTCAGCATCAGAACTTGCAAAAATTATTAAACTATATCCACAAGTTTTAGTAAATGCAAAAGTAAATTCAGATAAAAAATATGACTTTGATAAAAATGAAGAAGTAAAAACATCAATTGAAAAATTAGAAAAAGAATTTGCAGGAAATGGAAGAGTTTTAATAAGACCATCAGGAACAGAACCATTAGTTAGAGTTATGATTGAAGGTGAAGATCAAAAATATATAACCAAAAAAGCAAGAGAGATAGCTGATTTAATAGAGAAAAATTTAAAATAGAAAAATAAATTAAATAAAAAATACAGCTTTGTAATACAATTGAAATATTATTGTTACAAAACTGTAAATTTAAATATTGCAAAAAATATTGAAATATATGTTGAAAAATGATAATATCTTATTAACAAAACAAAAGAAAAGGAGAATTTAAAATGTTTGTATTTGATTTAACAAATTTATTAACTTTAATTTTAGTTGTAATGGCTACAATATTATTAATATATTTATCACAGGAAATTAAAAAGAGTACAGTAGCAATAATACCACTAACAGCGTTTGTGATTGATTTAATAGTTCATACAGTACAACTACTTACACTAAAAGAAGAATTTGCATACTTATATTCAAAATTAGCATTAAATATGGCTGTAGATTTTGCATTTTTACTAGTAACATTATTAGCATATTTATGGGCTGACGAAGTAGAAGCAAAAGCTAAAAATAAAAAAGTTATAGATAGCAAAGGTATTGAATGGCTTTTTAAACAAGTTTAAAAATAAAGGATTTAAGAAACGTAAATAATCGTAACTTAAATCCTTTTTAATTTGCATTTTTATTTAATTTAGCCTTAACTATAATTCTATATTTATTTAGGTTATTACACGTAATAAGAGTCAACTCAGTAGATTTTGAGTTATAAGAATAAACAGGAGTAAGATTAATAGGTTTTACTTCATAAATGTTATTAACAATATAAGAAAAATCCCTATTAGCATTGTCCTTAATTAAAATTTCATCACCAATATTTAAAGAAAAAATTTTTCCAAAAAATCTATTATCATCATAATTATGACCAACAATACATAAATTACCTTTTTGACCAGGTAATGGACCATAAAACCTACAAGGTGAAATTTTTAAAAGTTCATCAGTATACGTAGAAAAAATAGGGTAATTAAGTCCAATTTTAGAAATTTCAATAGTTCCAATAATGTCAGTATTATCAGCATAACCAGAATTATTAGATTTAATATCAGATTTTTGTGCTCCTGGAGAAGCTTCTGAATTATCATTTTCTTTTGTAAACATATTCGAGTAAAGTCTTGTAATATTGTAATTGCTCATGATTTTTTGGGAATATTTTTCTTTTTGATATAATTTAAAATTATCATAAAAAATATAAATTAAAATCATCAAAATAAGTAAAACCGAAAAATAAAGTTGAAATTTAAAGAATTTTTTCATACTAATCTCCTAATATTTATTATTAACAGTATTTAGGAAAAAATTTAAAAAAATACTTGAATTTGAAAAAAAATGTGATATAATAATAAATAAATTAACAAAAACAAGAGTACGGACAACATAAATTATGTAATATCTTTTAGAGAGCCAAAGGTTGGTGGAATTTTGGTAAGTAAAAATAATTTATTATCACCATACTGTTTTTAAACCGAAAATTTTAAAATATTAATTTACGAAGAATTAGTAAATAAATTATTAAGTTTGAACGTAAATCTGCGTTAAAGATAATTAAGTGAGTAACAAATGCGACAAAAAAGTCTGGGACTGTTGTCGCACTAAATAGATTACTAAATTAGGTGGTACCGCGGAACAAATCCATTTCGTCCTAAATATAGGGCAAAGTGGATTTTTTATTTGTCTTAAAATTATTAAAAGGAGGGATTTTTATGTACAAAAAAGTTGAACTAAAAGATGGATTTGTCGGAATGGAACAACAAGTTGCAAAAACATGGAAAGAAAAAAACATAATCAAGAAAAATTTTGATATGAACAAAGAAAACGGAAGATACTTCACATTTTTTGATGGACCTCCAACAGCTAATGGAAAGCCACACGTTGGACATATCGAAACAAGAGTAATGAAAGACATTATCCCAAGATACAAAGTTATGAAGGGATATCATGTTGATAGAAAAGCTGGATGGGATACACAAGGTTTACCTGTTGAGCTTGAAATTGAAAAGAAATTAGGAATTTCTGGTAAACAACAAATTGAAGCCTATGGAGTTGAAAAATTCATTAAAGAATGTAGAGATAGTGTTTTCGTATATGTTGATATGTGGGAAGAAATGACTAACAAAGTTGGATATTGGGTTGATATGGAAAATCCTTATGTTACATATCATAATGATTACATTGAATCTGTATGGTGGGGAATTTCTCAAATGTGGAAAAAAGGTCTTTTATATGAAGGACACAAAGTTATGCCATACTGTCCAAGATGTGGAACAGCATTATCTTCACACGAAGTTGCACAAGGTTATAAAGATGTTAAAGATTTAACTTGTGTTGCTAAATTTAAAGTTGAAGCTGGTGAAAAAATCGCTGGAGTAGAAGTAAACAACACAAACGCTGATTCATCAAAACCAGAAACAGCAGAAACATTTATCTTAGCTTGGACAACAACACCATGGACACTACCATCAAACTTAGCATTATGTATAAACAAATCTTATACTTATGTATTAGTAAAAGCAAATGTTGGAACAGAAGAAGA
>CAZHCX010000065.1:0-6405 GCA_964531445.1 uncultured Clostridium sp.
AATTTTCTTGCAAAATTATTCTACTATAACATTAAAAAAATTTCAATAGTTTTTTTAATTATTCATAATTTATTTTTAAAATTAAATTCAAAATTAAAATAATGTTTTGTAAAATAATAACAAATAATAGGTGATAGCAAAAGATGAGCTGGCGACATGGCTTTTTTAGATTATGGACACAAAGGTGTATGTATTTGTTAAATGCGTTTTCTAGAGCAGATAAAAAATTCAAAGCTGATTTTTTATCCTTTATTACTATATCTTTAAAATAATTTTTAATTATTGCCAATTAAGAATTGGATATCCATTATTTATGTTGTTTGTATCCTTTTTAAACGCAACCCCTAACTTATCAAAAGCATTAATTAATTCTTCACTTTTTAAAACAACATTTCCATCTCCAAGTGAAATTTGGTCATTTTTATTGCCATTAATACAATTTTCTAAATAATAATTATTTTCAAATATACTATTATGTGATTTTGATGTATACGCAGTTAATGTTGCATAATATTCAAATTTTGTTTCTATACTTCCTATATTATAACTATTTCTAATAATTGCATTATTTGATGTACTTCCAGCAATACCTGCTCCGCCTGCTTGTTTGTATTGTACCACCATTATAAGAATTTTCAATTTTTCCATTTATCAAATTTCCAACAATTCCTCCAACTTCTTTTGAAGTTGGTACCACTAAACATTAAGGAACAATTACGTGGAACAAACCTCATATTAAAAATGGACAAAAATGTCCATTTTAGAAACGTCCCCAAATGGACATCATCTCCTCATTTCTTTTAACCTTTTTAGTAGTAGTTTTTATAAGCTCTTTATCAGTCAAAATCATATTCATAATATGCTTATATCTAGGAACTGTTGTATTAACATCATTCTTAATAATATTCCAAATAATTTTTCTTATCTCTTCCTCATCAATATCACCATATTTTTGTTTAACAACATCTTTATCATAAACAACTTTAACAGAAAGTTTAATATCATTTTTATCATTTTCATCTGGCATTCCAAACACAAAACATTCTTTTACTAAATCTATTCTATTTACTAATGTTTCTATTTCTTCTGGGAATACTTTTTTACCATTTTTTAATACTATCATATTTTTTTGTCTACCTGTTATAAAGATAAATCCATCTTTGTCCATATATCCTAAATCTCCTGTATAGAACCATCCATCTTTTATAACGTTTTTTGTTTCTTCTTCGTTCTCATAATATCCAAGCATTATATTAGGCCCTTTTACACGCATCTCCCCTATTCCATTTGCATCCTTGTTCGCAAAGTCTACTGTTACGTTTTTCATTGGCACTCCTATTGAACCAGCTCTCATATGTTTGTCATTTTCTGCTGCTACTACTGGTGATGTTTCTGTTAGTCCATATCCTTGATTTACTTTTATACCAAAGTCTATAAAGCCTTTTTCTATTACTGGGTCTAGAGCTGCTCCTCCTGAAATTACAAATCTTAATTTTCCACCTAATTTATCTATTATTTGTTTGAATATTTTTCTTCTTACGTCAATATGTAGTTTTAGTAATAAATTACTTATCTTCTTTGCTTTATTTATTAATTTTGTTTTGCCTTGTTTTTCTATTTCTTTATTTAGTTTGTTATATATAGCTTCTACTAGAAGCGGTACTCCAACAAATACTGATACTTCATATTCGTTGAGGTTTTGAGCTACATATCTCAATCCATCTGGAAATGAATTTTTTACACCACATGCTAACATCATTATTAAACATGTTGATCCAAATATGTGATGCATTGGTAAAAATACAAGGTTTGAATCTGTACTTCTAATATCTTGTGAGCATTGCAATGCATATACATTTGATGCTATGTTTTTTTGTGATAACATTACTGCTTTTGATTTTGATGTTGTTCCTGATGTGAATAACAAAATGTTCATTTCATTTTCATTTATTTTTGTTGATACATATTCTTTGTTACCACTTTTAAATAATTTGTATCCTTCATCTTTTAGAGTGTGAATATCTTTATATCCATCTAATTTTGACATACATATAAATTCTTTTAAATTTGTATTATTTCTTGTTTTTAACTCTTCAATTTTTTCGATATATTTTTCATCAAAGATAATAGCATCTGCTTTGCTTCTAATTAATGAATTTTCTAATTCTTCAAGTTGTAAATCTTTGTCTAATGGTATAGAAACCATTCCACCTAATAAATTTGTCACATGTCCTAATACCCATTCGTATCTGTTTCGCCCTAAAATGGCTATTCTTTTGTTTTTTAATCCTATATCATATAATTTAGTACCTAAAGAATTAATTTGTTCTAAAAACTCTTTATAAGTTATATTTTCATAGGTTTTGTTTTTGCCTTCTTGATGTTTTACAACAAATGCAATATTGTTTTCATATTCCTTTGCACAGTTATATATTATTTCTTTTACATTGTTGAATTCTTTTACTTCTTTCATAATTTCCTCCTAAAATTGTCAAAAGTGACACCCTTTTTTGACAATTAAAAAATAGATGGATTTTAATTCCATCTACTTTATATTACACCTTTTTAAATTTTATGTCACTAGTCTTGGTGGTCAGTTTTTAATCTATATTTATTTTTTTATCAACTATATATTGTGGTCTTTGTTTTGTCTCATCATAAATTCTGCCTACATATTCTGCAATAATCCAAATTGACATTAATTGAATTCCTGCAAAAAATGTTACTGCAACCATTATTGATGTCCATCCAGCTGATAAATTTGGAGAATGACATATAAATGATACAAGTGCATAAATTAATAATATAATTGATATGCATATAGAAAACATTCCTAATGCTCCTACCATTTTTAGTGGTTTTGTTGAGAAACTGATTATTCCATCTGATGCTAATTTTAGCATTTTCTTTAATGGATATTTTGTTTCTCCTGCAAATCTTTCTTTTCTTTCATATTCAAATGGTGCTTGTTTGTATCCAACCCAGCTGAATAATCCTCTTAAAAATTTATTATGTTCTGGTAATGCGTTTACAGTGTCTACAACTTTTCTATCTACTAATCTGAAATCTCCTGTATCTCTTGGAATTTCGACATCTGATAATGCATTTAATGTTTTATAGAACATTTTTGCTGTGAATAGTTTAAAAACGCTTTCTCCATCTCTTGATTTTCTTTTTCCATATATTACTTCGTTTCCATCTTCCCATAATTTAAGCATATCTGGTATTAATTCCGGTGGATCTTGTAAATCGGCGTCCATTATTACAATTGCATCTCCAGTTACATATTGTAATCCTGCTGTAACTGCTGCTTGATGTCCAAAATTTCTTGAAAAAGAAATTACTTTTACATTTTTATCTTCATTTGCTATTCTTTCTAATATTTCTGGTGTTTTATCTTTGCTCCCGTCATTTACAAAGATAATTTCGTGATTATAGTTTTCTAATTTTACTAAATTTTCTTTAACTCTTTTGTAGCATTCATCTGCTACTTTTTCTTCATAATACATTGGTATAACAAGTGTTACTTTTTTCTTTTCCATTTATTTTTTCTCCCCTTTTTTAAATACAAATAGTTTACTAAATATATAATTTGATACTATTATTACAACTTGTGAAAATAATTTAACTATTTTATCATTTATATGAAACACAGTTACACCAAGCATCATAATTAGCATATCCATAATTAAAGTTGTTACTCTGGCAAGTACAAATTTTCCTGCTTCTTTTACTTTATTTTTTTCATTACTTTCAAATACAAATCTTCTATTTGTAAAATATGCAAATGTTACACCTGCTATCCAAGAAAGAATATTTGCAATTTGAAGTTGCACTGCATTATCTGGATTCAAAAATGTAAAAACAGAAATATAATAAACAGCAAGAGCAACAACAGTTGTTAACACTCCAAATACTAAATAATTTACTACTTCTTTATATTTTTTATATTGTTCTTTTATCTTCTCCATTTTATTTTTCCCTTCGTATACTACTAGAATAATATAAATTTATTTATTTTGTAAAATATTTATATGCAAAACTATATATTGATTTATATAGTTTTGCATTTTAAAATAATTTTAATACTTTTTATAACAAATATTCATATCAACATTTCCTAAAATTCCATTTACAGTTCCAGAACTTGTATATTGCCAAATTGAATATTTACCATTATAACTAGGTCCTGAGCTTGTATCTTTTTTATAATGTGCAATCCAAGTGTCATATTGTGATATATCATGCATATTTAAATAATTTACTGCCCAATCTATATTTGTGTATATAATTGGTGTATATCCTGCATTTTGTATAGTTTGGCAGAATACATCTGCTAGATATGTACGTGTTGCTTTATCTAAATTTGCTGTTCTTGGAACATCTGTAGGGCTTTCAAGTCCTGGGCTTTCTATATCTAATGCAACAGGATAACTAATTTTGTAATTTCTAATTCTTTCAATTACCCAATTTGCTTCTTCAACTGCTTCAGATGCATTTGTTGCTTGTGTTACAAAATATACGCCAACAGGTAATCCAACAGCGTTTGCCATTTGAATATTTGTTTTAAAATCTCTATCTTCTGCAAATCTTCCAGCTTGACCATATCCCCTAATACCAACTCTAATAAATGCAAAGTCGATTCCTGAATTTTTAACAGCCCACCAGTTTGTAATTCTATTAAATGAACTTACATCTATTCCTTTATATTGATGTTTATATTTTGGTACAAGTCTTATTCTTATTGCTTCAATTCTTCTTGCTTGACCAATTGTTCCAGCTGTTTCTCCATCTATGTACCAATCAGTCCATCCAATTCCTTGTACGTGAACTTGATATTCTACTGTATATTTGTCCATATTTTCCAATTTAATTTGGATTGCTTCTATTCTTAAATTTTGTCCTGATGTTCCAGCCATTGCTCCATTTTGTTGCCATCCTTGCCAACCAATACTTTGTACATGTGTTCTATATAAAATCTTGGCATTTGATGCTTGACCAACAAGATTTATTTTTAATGCTTCTAATCTTAAACCTTGTCCTGATGTTCCAGATAATTGTCCATCAATCTTATTTCCCTGCCATCCAATATTTTGAATATGTGAACTATATTTAATGTGTAAGTTTCTATCTATATTTATACTTGTTGAAAGTTGTTTTAAAATTTCATCTTTTGATGATACAAATTTAATTGTTATTGTATGTTTCCCTGCACTTAATTTACTAGCATCAAGTGTAAATTTATAACCAGGTTTTGGATTTTCAACTTGTGTTCCATAGTCTTTTATTTCTCTTATAACATCGGGTCTTTCATAATATTGAATAAGCTTATCATCAATTGATGCAGTACTATTGTCTACAAATACTTGTATTTTTGTATTATATAAGTTTGACATTTTCCATCCATCAAATGTTATTTTTGATGGACTATATAATGTTTCTCCGTTAGCAGGTGTATCTAATCTCATCCATGATTTTACAACCTTAGGAACTATTTTTATTTGAATAGCTTCTAGTCTTAATGCTCTACCTTCTGTTCCTGCAAGTTCGCCATCTGTTTTCCAATCTTGCCATCCATCATTTTGAACATGTACTCTATACATTATAGAATAATCATCTGTTTTATCTAATTTAATTTTTATTGCTTCTAATCTTAGCCCTCTTCCTTCTGTTCCTGCAAGTTCGCCATCTGTTTTCCAATCTTGCCATCCAATGTTTTGAACATGTACTTGATATTTAATTTTAAATAATGATGAATATTTGTTAGAAAGATTTATATTCATAGCTTCTAATCTTAATGATTTTCCTTGTGTTCCAGCAAGTTTACCATCTTTTTTTATATCCTGCCATCCTATATTTTGAATATGAGTTCTGTATGTTACATCTCCTGTATTTGCTTGTTTAACCATAACTTTGCTATCTAATAACATATCTGAATTTTGAACCAAATTACTTTTTATAAAACTATTCAATTCAACTTCTTCAGATACATTGTTTTCAACATTTTCTTTTTTTGTTTCTTCGTTTTGAATTGTTTTATCTTCTACAACTTCGTTTGTTACTTTAACACTATCTTCTTTACCTTCGTTATCTACTACATTATTATTTACTTCAATTTCATTTTTATCAACATCATTTTCATCAGTAATATTTTCTTCAACTACATTATTTTCAGTTATATTTTCTTCTATTGTATTTTCTTTAACAACTTCATTAATATCGTTAATCTCATTATCAGCCAATACAATTACAGAAAATAAATTAACAAAAATTATTTAGGTCTTCCTATTTCTTTTTAAAGTTCATATTTTACAGAAATTTCTTCAGAACATTTATTTATTGGAACTGAAGGTTGATTTATTCCATATCCAGAATGTTTATCACATTTCATTTCATTTTTTAAGA
>CAZHCX010000066.1:0-6381 GCA_964531445.1 uncultured Clostridium sp.
AAGCGGTAAGGCACCAGACTTTGACTCTGGCATGCGCTAGTTCGAATCTAGCCAGCCCAGCCAATAAAATTAAGGGTTTCAAGAAATTGGAACTCTTTAATTATGTTATAGGAAAGTTCTCTGAACTTCCTATAACATAAAGCTTTCCACAGAAAATTTTTAAAAAAATTTTCGCGGGCGAACAATGACGCGGATTTTACAATGTTTTAATCAGCGACAATGTTATTAATGTCCGTTATTGTTCTAGTTAAAATAATGTGAAAAGAGGTAACCATGAAATTTTTAATACAAAGAGTAAAAGAAGCAAAAGTAGAGGTAAATAAAGAAACAGTAGGAAGCATAAACGAAGGACTTCTAGTTTTAATAGGAATAAAAAACACAGACACAAAAGAAATAGCAGACTATATGATAAACAAATTAATAAAATTAAGAATATTCGAAGATGAAAATCAAAAATTCAATTTAAATATAAATGATGCAAATGGAGAATTGTTATTAGTGTCACAATTTACACTATATGGCAATTGTGAAAAAGGGAATAGGCCATCATTTGACAATGCAGCAAAATCAAATCAAGCAATAGAATTATATAATTATATTGTTAATGAATTAAAACAAAAAACAGATAAAGTTGAGACAGGAATATTTGGTGAGTATATGCAAGTTAGCTTAGTAAATGATGGACCTGCAACATTTTTGTTAGAAAAGGAATAATGAAAGTTAAACAATAATAAAATGTAATAAATAACTAATGCGGAGGAATGTGTTATGGAAAACATAAAAAAATCTGATAGTAATTTATTAGCAAATATAGCAAAAGGAACATTAATTTCACTAATTTCAACAGTAATAATGTTGCTTATATTTTCGTTAATTTTGGCATTTACAAATGTACAAGAAAATACAATAAATCCAGTAATAATGATTGTTACAGCAATAAGTATTTTGATTGGCAGCTCTATTGCAAATATTAAAATAAGGAAAAATGGATTAATAAATGGAGCGTTAATTGGAGCTTGTTATATTTTAACAATTTATTTAATTTCAAGTATTTTAAATTGGAAATTCTCATTAAATTTACAATCAATTATAATGATTGTTATAGCTATAATATTTGGAATTTTAGGTGGGATAATAGGTGTGAATAGAAAGTAAAACGCTCATAAAATGGGCGTTTTGTCGATTTTTGTCGAAATGTTTTTGTTGACAAATGATATTTTTGGAAGTATAATCTAATCACATTTTCATATTTTTTATAAATTAAATTCAAATTTTAAAAGTCTAAATTTAAGAATTCAAGATATAAAAATCAAGAATTTTTAATAATCAAAAGTTTTAAAATAAAGTTCGAAAACAAATTTTAAAATCAAAAATTTTTAATTCTTTAAAATTAAAAATCCAAAAAATCAAAATTGAATAAAAGGGAGGAATGCTATTGAAAAAGAGTAAAAAAATAATAGTATTAGTAGTTGCGATAGCAGCAATATTGTTCTCATTTTTTGGAGGACAAGCATATGCAAAATATACGTCTAGAGTAACAGGACAAGGAAGTGCAGACATTGCTAGTTGGAGTTTTAAAGTAAACGATAATTTAGAAAAAATGCAAACAATTTCTTTAAAATCTACAATGAACAATGCTACATTAACAGCAAATAAAATTGCACCTGGAACAAATGGTAGTTTTCAAATAAAATTAGATGCAAAAGGTTCAGAAGTAGGAGTAAATTATGCAATTAAATTTCAAAACGAATCTCAAAAACCTACAAATCTAAAATTTTTATATGATGGAAAAACATATAATTCATTAACAGATTTACAAAAAGATCTAACAGGTGTAATCAATGCAAATGAAGCAGATACAAACAAGGTAAAAACATTAACAATTTATTGGAACTGGGCTTATCAAACAGGAACAACAGCACAACAAATTGCTCAAAATGATGCAATAGATACACAAAATGCAAAACAAATAAGTAATTACACATTTGATGTTATTGTTTCTGGAACTCAAGTTTCACCAACTTAGAATTAATTTAAAAAATATGAAAATGAGTTTATTTAATGGGAGGTTGTATGGAGAAAAATGAAGATAAAAAATATCCTAAATCACTAACAATTGTTTTGATTATATTTTTAGTTTTATTGTTATTATTTGGAGGATATAGTATGGCAAAATCAGTTGAAGATTTTATGCTTAAGGGAAAAGCTGAAATTGCTGAACCAATATTAGTAGTTGATAATAATCCTGCAATAGATGTAACAGCAAGTAAAAATGTTGGTAGATATTCTTTTAAAGTTAAAAATTTTAATGAAAAAGGAAAAATAACAGAATCTGATTTAAAATACAATATAGAAATTTTATCAAATGTTGATGATTCAATAATTATAGAACTTTATAATAATGGTAATAAAATTAATTTAAATAATAATAAAACAGAATATTTTACAATATCAAAAGACAAAAAAGTGGAAAGAGAGTACACTATAAAAATTACTTATGATAAAAACAAATCTACATCAATTAAAGACATAATGGAAAAAATACAAGTTAAGGTTCATACTGAACAGGTAAAGGCATAAGGTGATGGGATGAAAGTTAATAAAAAGAAAATTTTTAAAATATTGATAAGTTTTATTCTTTTAATCATATTTATAAATTTTTTAATTCATATGGGATTCAAAAATAATAAAAAGCAAGATGATTTTTTATTTCTTAAGTTATTTTCAGATGCTTATTTTTCAAAGGGAACGGCTTCAAACGAGGGTATGTTAATTTCGACAAATGAAAATTCAAAAATCCAAAATGAAAAGGTATATAAATTCAGAATTGATTATAAAAATTTGCAATTTAAATCTATAAATTTATCAGAAACAATAGACAGAAATACAATGGTAAATGAGAAAATTGCGCCTGGAACATCAGGAAATTTTGATATTTTAATAGAGTCAAATCAGGATTTAAAGTACAAAGTTGAATTTAATAGTCTTAATCAAAAACCAAAAAATTTAAAATTTAAAGCTTACAAAAATGAGAAATTTATAGGAGAAGAAAATACTTTAGAGAAATTATCAAATATCATGCAGGGAGATATAAATAAAAATGAAAAAATTAATTTCACTGTAAATTGGTATTGGAATTTTGAAAATCAAAATGATTTAAATAATACTGATTTACAAGATACAAAAGATTCTAAAAATTTAAGTACATATCAATTTGATATTCTTGCAGTAGGAGAAGAATTTTAAAGGGGTGATGAAAATTAAAAATAAATTTTTTGTAAATTTGATAACTATAGCTATTTTAGGTTTATTTATAATTTCTTTATCTCCAAAAGTAGATGCAAAATATATTTTTCAAAATGAGTTTTGTATTGCTAATTTGAATATAGATAGGACAAAACCTAAAATTAATTTGATTAAAATTTCAAATAATAATAAATATCCAAATTATGCAAATAAAACACATCTTGTAGAGCTTGAAATAGATGTAATAGATAAAAATTTAAAAGATGTTTTTCTAGATAATAATCATATAAAAGTAAAAGTTGGTAAGGAATATATTAACAATGTAGATTTAAAAGTTACAAAAGTTAAAGATATAGAAAATGGAGTTAAGTATACAATAGGTTTTGTTAATTTAGAACGTAATGGATTTTTAAATATAGAGTTTATTGCTGGAACAGCTGTTGATGCTGGTGGTTTAGAAAGTGAAAATCTAAATGTTGATACAAAAATAATTATTGATAATATAAAGCCAGTGGGTAAATTTACAGAGAGTAAAATATCTGATGGTAAAGTAAATGGAAAAATCACATTAAGCGAAAAAATTGTTGAATTAGATGGCTGGAAGTTTTCTGGAGATAAACTTACTGCAGAAAAAGAGTTTACAAATAATATATCTTATGAATTACCAATTGAAGATTATGCAGGAAACAAGTCTGTTATAAATGTTGATATTACTAAAGCTACATATATTAATGTTGCTTATGCTTCTCATAATTCTGTTGTAGGATGGTCTTTTGGATATGGAAATTATGATGTTGCTGGTAAAGCTGCAATTAAAGTAAATCCTGTTTACAAGTCAGAAGCTTTAGCTTTTAAAGTAAGTGGAAATATGGATAAGGATTTTTTACAAGCAAAATCGTATATTTATACGTATTGGGGAGAAAGTAGTTTTGGTAAATGTACAACTTCAGGAATGAAATATAATTATGGATATAATCCTTTAGGCAGTGGTTTTAAATCTATGGCTTCATCTGATTTGATTACAATAAATGGAGAAAAATATTTTCAATTTGGTGGAAGCGGAATAAATGGAGTTGATAATCCTGATGCTAATGGAAATAATCCAATACCGGGTTATGTTGCTAATAAATATAGATATGGAATTTCTGGTGTACAGTTTAAACTTAAAAACTATTCTCAATATTCTGTAGTTTATCAAATTTTTGTTGATGAAATAGGTTGGACTAAGGCTTGTTCTGATGGTCAAGAATGTATGTATGCTAAAAATAAACCAATGTCTGCGTTTAGGATTGTTTTAGTTCCTAATACGGAGAAACAATATGTTATTGATACTTGGAATAAGGATGCTGGAACGTCTAATTTGAAATAATAAATAAACTATGTTCCTTCTAGAGTTTATAATTTTTGAAGTTGTGGTTTGTGGGTTTATTATTTGTTTTATAATAACCACACACTACAACTTTTGTATTTTTTATTTGTTTTGTTCTGGACAAATTTTTAAATGTGTGTTAGTATAGTGATTAAATATTGGGGTATCGCCAAGCGGTAAGGCATCGGACTCTGACTCCGACATTCCTGTGTTCGAATCACAGTACCCCAGCCAATTTTTTATACATATTTTAACTTATAGATTAAAATAGATTTTGTCACTGCTTGTGGCAGAATTTGAAATTTTAAGAGGAATATTTAAAGTTACTTTTAGAAAAGAGATTATAGAAAATAGTGAACAAAATAAGACAGAAAATGGACAGAAGTGGACAGAAATGAAATTATAACAAGTTTTGAATCAAATCAAGCAAAAATAATATATGTCAAATAAAATAAAAAATTTATAAGTATGTTGATATTTTAATATATAAAAGTCATCCTTAAAAGTGGATGGCTATGATTTTTTAACGGAATTATTTAATTAAAAATTTAAAAGTTTAAAGTTTCTTATTAATGTCTCCTTTCAAAAATCCGTTAATAAAACATTAAGAAGTAGAACTTATTTTTGTTTTGCATCTTTTATTAACATAATTATACCTATTATACTCAAAACTGAAATAGGAACAGCTATGTAAGATTCCATTGATTTTCCATTACTTACAATACATACAATAAATATTACCAAGAATAAAAAACATAATAAAATAGAATCTACCAGTGATTTGATTTTTTCGTTCTTGTTCTTATCATTCATAAATTTTACCTCCTATTTTCCATTTGGAATTATGATATGAGAATTATATCATAAAATAAATAAAAAAAATAGTGTTTTATATAAAACTGCAGTATTGATATTACAAAAAATGAATTATTTGTATATGATGATGAATTCAAATACATAATTCATTACGAAAAAATTCGTAATGAGATTTAAAAATTAGAAATTATAGTAAAGTAATGTGGTTATATGTTTTTGTTAGATCCAAATAGTTTGGAATATTAATTAAATAAATAAAAATGTCTTAAGAGTAAAATCTTAGGACATTTTAATTTATAAAAATAATATTAAATCATTGTTTTTATTTTTATTTTATGGTATAAATAATTTGTGAAAATTAAACGAGAACGATTTTAAAATATAGGAGGAAACTGCCGTGAGAACAAAAGAAAAAGGAGTAACCCTAGTTGCATTAGTAATAACAATAATAGTATTGTTAATTTTAGCATCAATTGTATACAAAGCAGGGGATGAATCAATACAAACAGCAAAATTTACAAAATTTCAAAATGAATTGAAATTGTTACAAAGAAAAGCAGATGAATTAAATCTGGAAGAAAATGTTACAATTGGAAAAGAGATAACAGACAGTCAAAAGCAAAAGCTTGATAGTATTTCTGAAATCACAGATGTAATTTACAAAGACACATCAGATGAAGAAAAAGAAAAAATTAAAAATAGTTTTAGAAAATTAGAACCTAATGATATAAAAAATGATTTAAATATAGAAACAAGCAAAACATTTTTTATAAGTTTTGAATATAGATATGTTGTTTATTTAAAAGGTTTCAATTATAAAGGACAAAAATACTACATAGCAGATCAATTAAAAGATTCAACTTATAATGTTAGATATAATAACACAAATGAAAACACGGGAAGTTTTGATGTTACAACAACAAGAGAGAATAATAAGTGGAAAGTTGAAA
>CAZHCX010000067.1:0-2388 GCA_964531445.1 uncultured Clostridium sp.
TTGTTTTCTTCTGTAGTTCTTTTTAGCTTTCATTTTGAAAACAATGATTTTTTTAGCTTTACCATGTGAAACAACTTTTCCTTCAACTTTGATACCTTTAACATAAGGATTTCCAACTTGTACTTTTCCATCATCAGATACTAAAACTACTTTATCAAAAGTAACTTTTTTTCCTTCTTCAGCATCTAATTTTTCGAAGAATACTACATCTCCTTCTGCTACTTTGTATTGTTTTCCACAACTTTCAATTACTGCGTACATTTAAAATGCACCTCCCTTATTTGTATACTCGCTAATCCATTCTCTAAAAAGGTAACTAAACTTAATTAGTCTTTATAAACCTTGACTAAGCGGATTACAGTTATTAATTTTAACATTATTTTGTTTATTTGTCAACCAATTTTGATAATTTTTTCAGCCATTGGGCAACCATTGGGGACGTCGATTGTTTGGTTGACTAATTTTTTCCAATTATATCCTTAATTACTTCCCCTGCAATTATTAACCCTGCAACAGAAGGCACAAAAGAAATACTACCAGGAACTTGATTTCTAATTGTACATTTTCTTTTTGTACCCGGAGGACAAATACAATTAGTCTTACAACTGTGTTCAGAAGCATTGTTAATTTTGATAGGTTCTTCCTTTGAATATACAACCTTCAATTTTTTAATACCTCTAGCACGTAATTCCTTCCTCATAACCTTAGCTAATGGACAGATTGAAGTTTTATAAATATCTGTAACTTCAAATCTTGTTGGATCAAGTTTATTTCCTGTTCCCATACTAGACATTATTGGAATATTCAATTTATTAGCTCTAACAACTAATTCAATTTTTGCTGTAACAGTATCAACTGCATCAACAATATAATCAACAGATTCATCTAAAAATTCATCAGAATCAGGCATAAAAAACTTTTGATAGATTTCTACATTTGCATTTGGGTTTATTTCTAAAATTCTATCTCTTGCAACTTCAACTTTAGGTTTTCCAACAGTTTTACGCGTTGCAATTATTTGTCTATTTAAATTTGTTAAACAAATTTTATCATCATCAACTAAAATAAAATTTCCAACACCAGCTCTAACCAAGCCTTCAACTACAAATGAACCAACTCCACCAATTCCGAACACTGCAACTTTAGAATTTTGTAGTTTTTCTATTGCTTCTTCGCCTATTAATAAACCTGTTCTTGAAAACTGATTTAACATTTTAATCTTCCCTTCTTGTTTTTCGTATATTATCTTATTTTGCACACATTATTTAGCGTTTATATTTTTACATTATTTTTCCGCCACCAAGAACAATATCTCCCACATAAAATACAGCAGATTGCCCTGGAGTAATTGCCCTTTGAGGCTCATCAAATTCAATTTTAATTTTATCACCATCTTGCATAATTGTTGCAGAAGCAACTTTTGATGAATATCTAGTTTTTACATCAACCTTCATTGGCTTGTTAATTTCATCAACCAATAATAAATTAATATCATTTACAGTAACTTCTTTCTTGTACAATTCACTTTCTTCACCAACAATTACTTGATTTTTTAATGAATTAAATCCTAAAACGAATAACGGAACTTTGTAAGAAATACCAAGCCCTTTTCTCTGACCAATTGTGTAATTATAAAGTCCTGCATGTTCACCCAAAACTTCACCTTTAGAATTTACAATTTTACCTTTTTTAGGTTTTATATCAGAATTTGTCTCTAAAAATTTTTTGTAATTTCCATCAGGCACAAAGCAAATATCTTCACTATCAGGCTTGTTTGCAACTTTTAATTTATTTTCCCTTGCAATTTCACGAATTTGCTCCTTATCAGTAAAATCAGCAAGTGGAAATAAAACATGTCCAACTAAATCTTTTGGTATGTTCCATAAAACATAACTTTGATCCTTTTTACCAGCTTGAGATTTTTTCAAAACCCATCTTCCATATTCTTCACTATATTCAGTTTTAGCATAATGACCTGTTGCAATATAATCACAACCAAGCTCTTTGGCCTTTTCCCACATAATACCAAACTTCATATATTTATTGCATTCAATACATGGATTAGGTGTTCTACAATTAGAATAACAATTTATAAAATCATCAATCACATAATCTTTAAACTCATTTTTGCAATCAAATGTAAAATGAGTAACACCAATAGATTTGCAAACCATCTTAGCATCTAAATATGTATTTATATTACAACAACTACTTCCAGCATATAACTCAAGTGTTGTACCAATTACTTCATAACCTTGATTTTTAAGCAACAATGCAGATACAGAACTATCAACACCACCACTCATACCCAATAAAACTTTTTTATTTTCCATAATACTCCTAACCGGGATTAAGTAACGTTCCTCTTTTTCCCTTTCTGCAGGGATT
>CAZHCX010000067.1:2488-6087 GCA_964531445.1 uncultured Clostridium sp.
GCAGGGATTTTAAGGACCGTCCCCTAATCCCTTTTTTCTAAAATATCTTCAATTGTGTGCCATGCAAGTAATGCACATTTTACTCTTGCAGGCATGTGAGAAACGTTTCTAAATGCTATTGCATCTTCTAGTTTTTCTAATTCTGCTTCATCAGTTGTTTCTCTTTTTATCATTTCTATAAATATCTTTATTATCTCTTTTGCCTCTTCAATTGTTTTCCCTTTTAATGTGTCTATCATTATTGAAGTTGATGCTTGAGATATTGCACATCCATGTCCTGAAAATGCCATATCTTTTATTTTATCTCCGTCTAGTTTTAATTCTAGCGTTATTTCATCTCCACAGTTTGGATTGTGTCCTATTTCGCAAAAATCTACATTTTCAAGTTTCTTTTTATTGTACGAGTTCATGCTGTGTTCCATTATTAACTCATTATATACTTGTGTTAATTCATCCATTAAATTACTCTCCTATATTTTTAGATACTAATTAATTTTATTTCTTTATATACATTTTAAACATATTATAAGCTTTATTCAAAGCCTTAACCAAATTATCCACATCTTCTTTTGTATTATAGAAATAGAAACTTGCTCTGCATGTTGAATCTATTCCTAAAAATCTCATAAGCGGTTGTGCACAATGGTTTCCAGAACGTACACAAACATTTTCAGAGTCCAAAATACTTGCAACATCATGTGGATGAACTCCGTTTATATTAAATGAAATTACTCCAGAATGATTTTCTTTATTTGGCGTCATATATATTGTTAGATAATCTAATTTTGATAGTTCTTGTCTTGCATATGTTACAACTTCATCTTCAATTTTTTGAATATTTTCATATCCTAGATTTTCAATATAATCAATTGCAGCTCCTAAACCGATTACACCTTCTACATTTTGTGTTCCAGCCTCAAATTTATTTGGTAATGGTGCAAATGTTGTTTCTTGTTCGTATACATATTCAATCATATCTCCACCCATTAAAAATGGATTCATTTTATTTAGCAATTCTCTTTTTCCATATAAAATACCTATTCCAAGTGGTGCAAGCATTTTATGTCCTGAAAATACTAGAAAGTCCGCATCTAAATCTTGAACATCAATTCTCATATGTGGAATACTTTGTGACGCATCTACAATAACCACAGCACCTTTTTTATGCGCATATTTGATTATTTTTTTTACATTATTGATTGTTCCTAAAACATTTGAAACATGTGCAATTCCAACTATTTTTGTTTTATCTGTTATTTTGCTTTCTATTTCTTCATCAGATAATTCAAATTCATCATTAATGTACATATAGTTTAATTTACTTCCTGTAGCCTTTGTAACTTTTTGCCAAGGAACTAAATTTGAATGATGTTCCATTATTGAAATTACAACTTCATCATCCTTTTTAAGATTATCCATACCATAAGAATAAGCAAGCAAATTCAAGCTTTCTGTAGCATTTTTAGAAAATATAACTTCTTCTCTATATCTCGCATTTATAAACTTAGCTATTTTAGTTCTTGTATCTTCATATACTTCTGTAGCTTCCATACTTAATGAATATGCTCCCCTATGTGGGTTTGCATTGTAGTTTTCATAGTAATTATCTATTGCTTCTATTACTTGTTTTGGTTTTTGTGTTGTTGCTCCACTATCTAAATATGATATTTTTCTATTTTCTAATATAGGAAAATCTTTTTTAATTTCTTCTATATTCATATTTTTTCCTTTCCAGAGGGATTGAGGGACGTTCCTTTTTTTCCCTCCTAGCAGGGATTTTAAGGACCGTCCCTTAATCCCTGTTAGTCTAATCTCTCATCTATTTCCTTTAAAATTTCTTCTTTTAAATCTTCATTTTTTATTGCTTCAAGCGCTTTATTAAATTTCGCTCTTACTATTAATTTCATTGCCTCTTTAAGTTCAAATCCTCTACTCATAATGTAGAACAATTCTTTTTCTCCAATTTTTCCAGCTGAACTACTATGATTTCCTTCAACATCTTCTTCCGAACATAAAAGCATTGGTAACGCTAAAGAACGTGCTTTATCTGATAAAAGCATACAAGCTTCGTTTTCATTTCCTGTTGCTTTTTTACATCCTTTTTTAAAATCAATTGTTCCTTTGAAATGTTTTTTTGCCGTATCTTTTAAAGTTCCTTGAACTTCAATGTCAACATTTGATTTTTTTCCTCTTAATTCAGCTATATAATTCAAATCAAAAACTTGATTTTCTTTTCCAAGATAAATTGTATTTAATTGATTGTCTGAATTATCTCCAAAAATATTTGAATAATAGTTTGTTATACTGTTTTTTCCACCGAAATCAACTACTGTATAATTTACTTTTGCATTTTCATTTAATGTGTTTTCAATTGCTATAAAATTTTGTGATTTAGTATTCATTAAATTTACTAAAACAATATTTACAACTGAATTTTTACCAGCATCAACTCTTAAAATGCCATTATGAAATGCTTCAACTTCTTTTGTTGAAGTGTATTTTATTAAAATTATTGATTTTGTATTTTCGCTTGCAACTATTTCTATATTATCAATTAAATTAGCGTTTTCCTCATCAAAATTAAAATTGATTTGTGCTTCGTTGAAATTCTTTGATTTATCAACAATTTCTAATTTTATATTTTTGTTTGCTTTATTTTGAACAAGATTTGTTAAATCAGAATTTAAACCATAAGCCAAATTAACCTCACTAACATCTTGACTAATATTTATTTTAGACAAATCACAAGTTATATCAACATTTTCAAATTCATTTAATATCTCTGGAATTTCTACATTTTCTAATTTTATATTGTTAATTAGAAAATTTCTTGATGTTCTAACTGGTGTTTCATTTAATTTTATATTGTTCATCATTTCCTCCATTTTATAATTTAAGGAGTGTCCCCTAATCCCTTCTAGCAGGGATTTTAAGGAACGTCCCTTAATCCCTATCCGATTGCTCCTTCTAATTCTAAGTTTATTAAATTATTCATTTCAACTGCGTATTCTACAGGTAATTCCTTTGCTATTGGGTCTGCAAATCCTCTTACTATCATTGCTTTTGCATCTTCTTCTGAAATACCTCTACTCATTAAGTAGAATATAGTTTTGTCACTTATTTTTCCAATGCTTGCTTCGTGTGAAAATTCTACTTCATCTGTTCTGATGTCATTTGTTGGTATTGTGTCTGATATTGATATGTCATCCAACATTAATGATTCACATGATACTGATGATTTTGAGTTTTTTGCGTTTTCGTGTATTCTTACTAGTGATCTATAAGTACATTTTCCACCGTTTTTTGATATTGATTTTGCGTTTACTACGCTTGATGTGTTTGGTGCGTTGTGTACTACTTTGAATCCGTTGTCTAAGTTTTGTCCACCACCTGCAAATGATATTCCTGTGAATTCTGTTTTTGCATTTTCTCCATTTAGTATGCTCATTGGATATAACATTGATATTTTTGATCCAAATGATCCTGATACCCAATCCATTTTTGCATTTTTTCCTACTAATGCTTTTTTTGTATTTAAGTTAAGCATATTTTTTGACCAGTTTTCTATTGTTGAATATCTTAAATATGCATTGTCTTTT
>CAZHCX010000068.1:0-5950 GCA_964531445.1 uncultured Clostridium sp.
AGTAAATTGCATTTCCTAATGATTTTCCCATTTTATCATTTCCATCTAATCCTTTAATTCTTTTAGCATTTGATAAAACAGCTTTTGGTTCTTTTAAGATTCCTTCTCCATATACGCTATTAAATTTTCTAACAATTTCTCTACATTGTTCAATTAGTGGTAATTGGTCTTCCCCAACTGGTACTAATTCACCTTCAAATGTTGTTATGTCAGCAGCTTGACTTACTGGATATCCTAAAAATCCATATGTAATATTGTCTCCAAAAACATCTTTCTTTTGAGCTAATTCTGTTTTTACTGTTGGGTTTCTTTCAAGTCTTGCAACTGTAACAAAGTTCGAATAGTAAATTGTTAATTCTGCTGTTTCTGGTATCATTGATTGTATATAAATTGTTGTTTTCTTAGGGTCTATTCCAACTGATAAGTAATCTATTGCAACTTCTCTTACATTTTTTCTAACTTTTTCTGGATTGTTGAAATTGTCTGTTAATGCTTGCACGTCTGCTATTAATATAAATGGATCATATTCTGGGTTATCTTGCATTTCAACTCTTGTTTTTAGTGATCCAAAGTAATGCCCTATATGTAATCTTCCTGTTGGTCTGTCTCCTGTTAATATTCTCTTTTTTTCCATATCTTTTGAGTCCTTTCGTTTTTCTTTATATTTAAATTTTTATTATTTTTTGGTTAATTTATTCGTTCGTCAAAAATATATTGGTATTATACCATAAATTGGTAGAAATATCAATATAATTAGGAGGTAATTTGTATGAAAAAAATATTATTTAAAGGTGTAGGCTCTGCCGTTCCAACGCCATTTAACGAAAAAGGTGTAAATATTCCTGAATTCAAAAAATTTTTAAATTATCAAATTGAGAACGAAATTGATGCTATTATTGTCTGTGGCACTACTGGAGAAAGTTCAACTATGACAAAAGATGAAAAAATTGATGCTATTAAATGTGCAGTTAAAGTATCTGATAAAGCTGTTCCTGTAATTGCTGGAACTGGTTCTAACAATACCAAGGAAGCAATCGAAATGTCAAAAATTGCTGAGCAATTAGGTGCTGATGGATTGCTTGTTGTTACACCTTATTACAATAAAACTACACAAGAAGGTTTAATTAAACATTATAAAGTAATTGCAGAAAGTGTTAATATCCCCATTATTGTTTATAATGTACCTAGCAGAACAGGTTTGAATATCAACCCTGAAACCTGTTTTGAATTGTCTAAAATTCCAAATATTGTTGCTATAAAAGAAGCTAGTGGTAATATTTCTCAAGTTGCTAAAATTGCACATTTGTGTGGAGATAATCTGCATATTTATTCTGGAAATGATGATCAAATTATTCCAATTTGTTCTTTAGGAGGCTTGGGCGTTATCTCTGTTCTTTCAAATATCGAACCTCAATTTACCCATGATATGGTTTGGAATTTTTTAGATGGTAATGTTGATAAAGCTAGACAAATGCAGTTGGATTCAATCCCTCAAATTAATAAGTTGTTTTCTGAGGTCAATCCTATTCCTGTAAAGGCTTCTTTGAATAAGATGGGATTTGATTTTGGGGTCCCAAGATTGCCTTTGGTAGAATCCAAAGTTGTAAAATAAAATGTTCACTATTTTTTTATTGCTTAAGTGTAACACAATTTGTCAAAAAATTACATTTTGTTACTTTACATAAATTGACATTTATCTACAATTCTGTTAAAATATTAATATCGTAAATACAAACCTAGCACATGAAAGGAGTTTACTATGAAAGGAGAAACATTTTTCAAGCTTAACGGTGAAGAATCACTAGAATCAAAAAAATATTACCGGAATATTGTAAACTGCTCTGAAGAATTAGCTTTACAATATACTCCCATTGCACTCGAATTAGCAATAACACTGCATGATGGAACTTATAGAGATGGTGGTGAACCATACATAATCCATCCATTAGAAACTGCAAATTATTTAATACTTTTAAATATTAGAAACTCAATATTTGAAATGAATAAAAATAATCTGCATAACGAAAAACTAGCAGAAACCCAGACAATTAGAGACATTGATATTCTGCTCTCTTCAATGTTATTGCACGACACTCTTGAAGATTGTATTGATAAACTTGAAGGTGGCGAAAGTGATTTTATCAAGAAGTATCATTTACACCCAGATATTTTAAAATATGTAAAAATTATGACAAAGAACAAAAATGTTCCTGGCTATTCGATTGAAGACTATTTCGAAGAAATTGAAACCTATTGGCAAACACTTATAATGAAGCTTGTAGACAGAGGTTCAAATTGTTCAACTATCAGCGTCTTTGAAAAAAAGCGAATGGAAAAATATGTTTATGAAACCGAGGAATTTTTCTATTCAATGATAGCAAAAGGAAAAATTATGTACCCATATTTTTCAAGAATTTTTACAATAGTAAAATATCTTATGGTATCTATTTGTGAATCTGTATCAGCTGTACTGAACCTGGATAGAACTGAGCATAATAGTTCCTATGAAAAAACCTTCTATTTTATTAATGGTTTTGCAATTGGAAAAGGAGAAATGCCAAACTTATTAAAAGCATTACCTTTATCTAGAAAATATTACACAGGCTTAACAAGGAAAAGTGGTGATCAGTTTATAATTCATCCACTTCGAGTTTGCTCGTATTTGATATCTCTAAAGATTGACTCTGACGATATTTGTGCAGCAGCACTTTTGCACGAAATCATTAAACATTGTCATCTTGACTATAACGGTATTGAAATCTTAACTGATTATCATGTCGACCCAATTGTTTTAGACTACATTAGACTTATGGCAAATTGTGAAGGATATACATTAGACTTATATTATGAGGCACTTAAGCAATATCCAGCAGTTATGTTGTTAAAGTTATCAAACAGAGCTCACACTTGCACAACACTCACAAATTCTTCTGATGAAGAAATTCGTAAATATGTAGATGAATGTGAAAAATACATTTATCCTTTATGTGAGTATGGTGTTTCGCATTATCCTGAGTATTCGTATGCAATTCAGTTAATGTGGTATCATATTCGTTCTGTATGCAATGTTGTCAAATCACTGAGGTTATCATTATGATTAATACAGTTTTAAAAATTCATAGTACAATCCGAAAAAGCACAGTTCCAATAACTGTGCTTTTTTCAGAGGGATTGAGGGACGTTCCTTTTTTTCCCTCCTAGAAGGGACTGAGGGACACTCCTTCGATACCTAAATTATATCAACAATTCAAGGAGTGTCCCCTAATCCCTTCAAACAGGGATTTTAAGGAACGTCCCTTAATCCCTATTTCATTTTTTCTTTTATTTTAACAAGTGTATTTAGTGCGTCAATTGGTGTTAATTCATTTAAGTTGATTTTATCTATTTCATGTGCTATTTCTGCTAATTTATAATTGAACATATCGAATTGACCTTCTACTACTTTTTTACTTTCTTGTTTTTTTCCTGTCATGATATTTTTTCTTTCTAATGTGCTTAATATTTCATCTGCTTTTTTTGTTACCGCTTTTGGTACTCCTGCAAGTCTTGCTACGTGTATTCCGTAGCTTTCGTCTGTTCCGCCTTTTAAGATTTTTCTTAAGAAGATGATGTCTTCTCCTTTTTCTTTTACTGCTATGTTGTAATTTTTTACACCTTCTAGTTTTTCTTCTAGTTCTGTTAATTCATGATAGTGTGTTGCAAATAGTGTTTTTGCTCCACATTTTTCTTTGTCTGCTATGTATTCTGCAACTGCCCATGCTATTGAAAGTCCATCATATGTTGATGTTCCTCTTCCTATTTCGTCTAATATTACTAAACTGTTTGATGTTGCTTCTTTTAGAATTGTTGCTACTTCCATCATTTCTACCATAAATGTACTTTGTCCCATACTTAGGTCATCTGATGCTCCAACTCTTGTGAATATTTTATCTACAACTCCTATATGTGCTTCTTGTGCTGGTACAAAGCTTCCTACTTGTGCCATTAGTGTTATTAATGCTACTTGTCTCATATATGTTGATTTTCCGGCCATATTTGGCCCTGTAATTATTGATAGTCTATTCTCTTCTTTGTCCATGTATGTATCGTTTTCTACAAATACTCCTGTTCCTAACATTTTATCAATAACTGGATGACGTCCACCTTTTACATCAATTACACCTGAATCATCTACTACTGGTTCACAATAGTTTAAATCTTCTGCTACTGTTGCAAATGATGTAAGTACATCTAATGTTGATACTACATTTGCTGTTTTTTGCAGTCTTTTTACGTTTTTAGCTATTTCTTCTCTGATTTGTGTAAATGCATTGTATTCTAGTTTTACAACCTTTTCCTCTGCTCCTAGAATTTGATTTTCTAGATTTTTTAATTCTTCTGTTATATATCTTTCTGCATTTGTTAAAGTCTGTTTTCTTATATATCTTTCTGGAACTTGGTCTAATCCTGATTTTGTAACTTCTATGTAATATCCAAATACTTTGTTGAATCCTACTTTTAAGTTCTTGATTCCTGTTTTTTCTCTTTCATCTGCTTCTAGTTGGATAATCCAATTCTTACCTTCCGTTGTTGCTGTTTTTAATTGATCAATTTCGTCATCATATCCAAGTTTGATTATTCCACCATCTTTTACTGTCATTGGTGGGTCGTCAACTATTGATTTTTCAACTAATGCAAATATATCTTGCAATTCATCCAAATTTTCATATAAATCTTTAATCATTGGAGATTTTGCATAAGTTAAAACACTTTTTAATTCTGGCAATCTTGATAATGAATTTTTAAGTGTTATCATATCTCTTGCGTTTGCATTTCCATAAGCCATTTTTCCCGCCAAACGTTCAATATCATATACTTTCTTCAAGTTTTCTATAATATCTCCCCTCAGCATTAATTCATTTTTTAATTCTTTAACAGCTGAAAGTCTTCTATTTATTTCTTCTACATCTATTAATGGGTCATTTAGCCATCTTCTTAAAGCTCTTCCTCCCATTGATGTTGATGTTTTGTCAAGTACCCATAAAAGCGTTCCTTTTTTAGATTTATCTCTCATTTTTTCTGTTATTTCAAGATTTCTTCTTGCATTGATGTCTAATGACATATATTTTGATATGTTGTAAACAGTTATTTTATTGATGTGTTCAAGTGTTGTCATTTGAGTTTGTTCTATGTATTCAATTAATGCGTTAATTGAACTTATAGCAAGTGTTTTATCTTCTAAATTCTCGATTTTATTCTGACTATTATCCACAAATTCGAATCTGTATTTTATCTTTTCTGCATCATCTGTAAAGAATTTATCATTGAATCTTGTTATGTAAGAATCAAATCTTTCTCTTATTTTGCCCATTTCTTCTTGGCATTCTGCCATCATACTATTTATTACCAACTCTGATGGCATATACCTTGCGATTTCGTCTAATACTAGAGGAAAATTTTGATTATCTTTTATTTCTGCTGAATAAAATTCACCTGTTGATATGTCGCAAACACTTATTCCAAAGTAAATTCCAGATTTAAAAATTGACATTATGAAATTGTTTTTTCTTTCTTCTAGCATATTACTTTCAACAACAGTTCCTGGTGTTACAATTCTAATAACACCTCTTTTTACAATTCCTTTTGCCTCTTTTGGATCTTCTAGTTGTTCACAAATTGCAACTTTATATCCTTTTGCAATTAATCTTGAAACATACATTTCTGCTGCATGATGTGGAATTCCACACATTGGTGCTCTTTCTGCTTGTCCACAGTCTTTTCCTGTTAATGTTAATTCCAGCTCTCTTGATGCAGTTATTGCATCATCAAAAAACATTTCATAGAAATCTCCAAGTCTGTAAAATAAAATACAGTCTTTGTATTGTTCTTTTGTTTCAAGATATTTTTGCATCATTGGTGAATATTCTGCCATTTTTTCTTCCTCCTTTTTGTTAGTTGTGAATTGGGACGG
>CAZHCX010000069.1:0-5908 GCA_964531445.1 uncultured Clostridium sp.
AATTAGATAAATTTAAAGAAAAGAAAAATGTTGAAAATGATTCAAAACCATCAAATGTAAAAAAAGTTGTAAAATCTTTAATAATAGCAGTGCCAATAATACTAGTTGTATTATGTTTGTTAGCATCAGCTGATAGTGTATTTAGCAATATATTTAAAGGATTTTTCGATTTTATATCAAAAATATTTGAAAATGAAACAATAGCATCAATACTATTTAGATTAGTATTTATATTTATTTGTTTTGTTTATATTGCTGGTTTTATAATCCAATTTGTAAATGAAAAACAAAATCAAGAAAAACAAACTCAGGTAAAATCTAAGAAACTAAGATTTAATGAGTTAACAATGAGAATTATATTAATTTCATTAAATGTATTATACGTAATATTTAGCTTTATACAATTTAAATATTTATTTATGAATGCAGGAAAAGCTGCAAACTTTGGCTATGCAGAATATGCGAGAACAGGATTCTTCCAATTAATGGTTGTATCATTTATCAATTTTGCTTTATTATACATAGCTGAAAAAGGTGAAAAATTAGATAAAATATTAAAAATATGTTTAATAATTTTTACAATTATTATTGTAATATCTGCTGCATTTAGAATGCATCTATATGAACAAGAATATGGATATACATATTTAAGATTATTTGTATACTTCACATTAGTAACAGAAATTTTAATTCTAGTTCCAGTACTTGCTAAAGTATGTGGTAAAGATGTTGATGTATTTAAAGTAGGCTTGGAAATAGTAGTTGTAATGTATGTGGCGGTTAATTTTATTAATATGGATAAAATAATTGCAAGAAACAACATAGATAGATATTTGGCAGATCCTAATAATGTTGAATTTGATGCATATTATCTTCGTGATAATGTTGGAACAGATGCGGCAGAAGAATTGATTAAGATATTAAAATATGATGAAGGAAAAATATCTAGAAAAAATAAAGCTACTTTTATAAGAAATAGAAATGAAATTGTAGCTATGTTAAATGATTTTAAAGATGAATATGTAAAAGATTACAATCCAAGTATACAAGAATGGAATCTATCAAAAAATAAAATCGAAAAATTAGTTAAGGACTTAGATTTATTATTAGAAGATGTAAATGAATACGAATATGAAAATGAATATGACTTAACAATATAGGAAGGTGGAAAGGATGTCAATTATAGTTAATTTAGATGTTATGATGGCTAAAAGAAAAATGTCATCAAATGAATTAGCACAAAAGATAGGAATAACAAATGCAAATCTTTCTATATTAAAAAATAACAAAGGAAAAGCGATAAGATTTTCAACTTTAGATAAGATTTGCGAAGTTTTGGAGTGTACACCAGGAGATATTCTAGAATTTAAAAGTTAGAGAATAGCAGCATTAAAATTAATTCGTACTTTAGAAGGGAATGGAAGTAAATATGAAAAATAAAGGAATAATAATTGCAATATCAGTAGTTGTAATAATATGTGCAGTAGTTGCAGGATGTTTAATATTTAAAAATAAAACAAGCTTAAAGCCAGAAGATACTTTAAGTTCTTTTGTAGGTCTAATAAAAGAACAAAAATACGAAGAAATGTACAATATGATTTCACAAGATGCAAAGTCAAAAATATCTCAAGAAGATTTTATCAAAAGAAATAAAAATATTTATGAAGGTATAAGTGCTGAAAATATTGAAATTCAAAATGTTAATGTAGTCAAAGAAAAAGGAACTTACAAAGTTTCATATAAAGAAAGTATGTCTACAGCTGCTGGCAAAATTGAATTTGAAAATACAGCTAAATTTGTAAAAGAAGATAATGAGCTAAAATTGAATTGGTCATCTAGTATAATATTCCCAGAGTTAAGAGATACAGACAAAGTAAGAATTTCTTCAATTAATGCAAAAAGAGGAGAGATATTAGACAGAAATGGATACAAACTTGCAGAAAATGGAACTATTTCTACAGTTGGAATTGTACCAGGAAAATTAGGAGATACAAAAACTGAAAATATTAAAAAAATATCAGAATTAACAGGAGTTTCAGTAGAGTATATAAACACACAAATATCAGCATCATACGTAAAAGATGACACATTTGTGCCGATTAAAAATGTTTCAAATACAAATACAGATTTAAAAGACAAATTACTTCAAATACCTGGAATAATGATAAATAGCAAAAAAGCCAGAGTGTATCCATTAGGAGAAGAAGCAGCACATTTAATAGGGTATGTGCAAACAATAAATGCTGATGAATTAAAAGCAAATGAAGATAAAGGATACAGTTCTAACAGCCTAATTGGAAAATCTGGATTAGAACAAGCTTATGAAGACAAATTAAGAGGAATTGACGGAACAGAAATATACATAACTGATGAAACTGGAAACAAGTTAAAAACACTTGCAAGTCAAGATAAAAAAGATGGAACAGACGTAAAATTAACAATAGACAGTTCAATGCAAAAACAATTATATGACCAAATGAAAAACGACAGAGGATTTTTTGTAGTAATGCATCCATCAACAGGAGAATTATTAGCAATGGTAAGTACACCATCTTATGATTCAAATGACTTTGTTTTAGGAATGACTAACGACAAGTGGAATGAACTAAATCAAAATGCAAATAAACCATTATATAATAGATTTTTACAAAGTTACAGCCCAGGATCAACATTTAAGCCAGTAACAGCAGCAATTGGACTAAACAGTGGGAAAATAAGTGCCGAAACAGCGTTTAATTATTCAGGACTAAAATGGCAAAAAGACTCAAGCTGGAAAACAGACTTTATAACAACACTTACAGCATATAGTGGAACAAAAAATATCACAAATGCATTAATACACTCAGACAACATATTCTTTGCACAAGCAGCAATACAAATTGGAAGCAAAACATTTGGAGAAGAACTAGAAAAGATAGGGTTTAATAAAGATGTAGACAAAGAAATAAACTTCCCATTATCATTTAAAAAATCACAATACTCAAACTCAGAAAAAGGAATAACAACAGAGAAAAAACTTGCAGATTCAGGATATGGTCAAGGAGATGTATTAGTAAATCCAATACACATGGCATCAATATATTCAGCATTTGCGAACAATGGAAATATGGTAAAACCATACATAGAATATAAAGAAAACTCTGGAACAACTGGAACTGTTGGAAGTGTAGAAGGTGTAGAATATTATAAAGAAAATGCAATCAGTTCAGAAAATGCAAACAAAATAAAAAATGACTTAATACAAGTTGTAGAAAACCCAGAAGGAACAGCAACAGATATGAGAGTTACTGGAACAACAATAGCAGGAAAAACAGGTACAGCAGAACTTAAAAACTCAATGACAGACAGCGAAAGTGGAACATTAGGATGGTTCGATTGCTTTACTACTAGCAAAGGTGCAGGTAAAGATATTTTAGTTATTAGTATGGTAGAAAATACACAAAATAACAGAGACGGTGGAAGCCATTATTTGATTAAGAAGATAAAAGAGGGATTGAGGGACGTTCTTTAAAATCCCTGTTTAAAGGGAACGAGGGACACTCCTTAGGAGAAAATAAAATGGGTAACAAAGAAGATTGGGAAGAATTAGAAAAATGGCAGAAGGAACAAGAAGATAAAAAGACTGCAGATGAAAAAGTATATACACAAAAATTTGAAAATAAAAAGGTAACAAACATTAGAATATTTTCAAAAATATTTAATTTCATAACAAAATCTATGATTACACTAATGGCAACTATTCTTGGAATAGCTGCTATAGGTGCTATATTGTATGCATATAGTAATTTTAAGCAAGTAACACCAGAAAATACATTAAAATACTTAAAACAAATTTATGGTGGACAAGAGTTTAAAATATTAAGTTATGAGTGAGAAGATAAATATCAAAAAGGAAAAGGGCTGTATAAACTTTCTCCTAAAAATAATCCTAATATAGTATTTAAAGCATATAATGCTGGTTCTGGTATAGCTGAAGATTATGAGGCACAAAGGGTAAAATATTATATTGATAATTGTACAAATAAATCATTAATTGAGGATTTTGAAATTGATACAAAATTTGAAAATAAAGAAAATATACAGTTTTTAAGATATAATATAAATTTATGTATGAATAATTATTCTGAATTAGATGAAAAAGTAGAAAAAATATATAATCTTGAAAAGTATTTAAATAGCAAAGATTATAATATTTATACAAATGTAGTTTTAGTTAACAAAAATGTAAATTATTATTTTGGAATTGATATTAGGTCATGTAAAGATTTAGAATATATGAAATATAGGTTTAGAGATAGTTACATTAGATTTGTAAAAGAAAATAATTGTGTAAATGAAATTAAAAATATTGGATTAAATGAAATTAAAGAATACTATAGACCTGAAAATCTTAAGTTAATTGTAAATGGGAAACAGCTTAAGTTGTATAATGATGGTGATGCAATTGTCTACTATTTTTGGAAAACAAAAAAGTACAATATGTCAGGAGTAGATGCATTTATAAATCAAATAGAACCAATGGAAGTTGTTAAAAAAAGTAAATTTACTGGAGAAATTAAAAAAATTAAATATAATGGTAAAATATATAAGTTAAAAAATAGCACTGGTAATGGGAAAACTAAAAACAATGTTATTTATACCGGTGGAAGTCTAGAAGAGTTTTTAGAA
Source organism: uncultured Clostridium sp. (assembly GCA_964531445.1). GTDB lineage: Bacteria > Bacillota > Clostridia > TANB77 > CAG-508 > CAG-269. Next base: position 4,669 of record CAZHCX010000069.1, read on the forward strand.
AAGTTTAATTCAAGTATTAAATATGATTTTGAAAATAAAAAAGTATATGTTACAATAAAATAGGGATTGAGGGACGTTCTTTAAAATCCCTGTTTAAAGGGAATGAGGGACACTCTTTAAGAATTAGTTTATGTTTAAATAAATGGAGGTAATTAAGGACTGTCCCCAAATCCCTTCTAGGAGGGATTTTAAGGAACGTCCCCTAATCCCTAAAAGGATGGTGAAGAAAGAGCAGATTAATGTATCACAAAAAAATGCAAAAGAAGATACTGACTATATAACTTTAGTATCTCTTGGAAAAAGTGAATATGAAAGATTTTTAAATAAAATTGGTGGAAATTACGAAAAATATAAAGATGGAGCAATTTTGTTAGAAACTTATCAATATCGTGATAAAGATGGAAAAGTTGTAAAAGGAAGCAAAATATATGATTGGTCAAAAGGGGATAAAATTGTAGCAAAGGATGAAAATAAAACTTATGAAATAAGTATAGTTCAATCAACTGACAAAAGACCAATGGGGTTAGAAGATTCAACTTCAAATATTTCTATTTTGGTTGTAAGTGATGAATATATGGATAAATTAGGATTATCATATAATTCAGGATTAGCTATAAAATCAAATAATCCAAAAGAATTAGAAAAAGAAATTGAGCAATATAGAGTTGAAAATCAAATACCAGATAATGCAATGTATGTATCAAATTTTGATGAAGCTGTAAGAGCGGAAAATGCAGTAATTTTAGTTATATCAATTTTCTTATACGGATTTATTACTGTAATAACATTGATTGGAGTTACAAATATTTTTAATACAATAACAACAAATATGAATTTGAGAAGAAAAGAATTTGCAATGCTTAAATCAATTGGAATGACTAAGGCGGAATTTAATAGGATGATAAGATTAGAGAGTATTTTCTATGGATTAAAATCATTAATTATTGGGATACCACTTGGAATTGGTTTGTCATATTTATTATTTAAAGGAACTAATAGTAGTATGCAAATGGGTTATATGCTACCTGTTAAACCGATTGTTATTTCTATAGTGTTTGTGGCTGTTATTGTTGGGGTTATTATGAGGTATTCTATGGCTAAAATTAATAAACAAAATATAATTGAAACAATTAGAAATGATAATATATAAAAGATTAGGCAATGTAATAAAAGTTTACATTGCCTTTTAACTATATTTCAATTTTATTAAATGAATTATTTTAATTTGTTGATTTCTTTA
>CAZHCX010000070.1:0-5687 GCA_964531445.1 uncultured Clostridium sp.
CCACAGTTTGGACAATACCATTCTAAATTATCATCAATTAAAATTTCTCCATCAAATCCACATTTTTGGCAGTAGTCAGATTTTGTATTTAATTCTGCATACATGATATTATCATAAATAAATTTGATTATTTGTAATACAACTTCTAGGTTATCTTGTAGGTTTGGTGTTTCTACATAAGAAATTGCTCCACCAGGACTTAATACTTGGAATTCACTTTCTAGTTTTAATTTAGAAAATGCATCTATTTCTTCAAATACTGGAACATGGTATGAGTTTGTAATATATCCTCTATCTGTAATTCCTTCAACTACGCCAAATCTTTTCTTTAAACATTTTGCAAATTTATATGTTGTTGATTCAATTGGTGAACCGTAAACACTGTAGTCAATGCGTTCATTTTCTTTCCACTCTTTGCATTTTTCATTTAATTTTTGCATTACTTTTATTCCAAATTCTTTACCTTCTCCATTATCTGTGTGGCTCTTACCAGTCATATATTTTACACATTCATATAATCCTGCATATCCTAATGACAATGTTGAATATCCGTCGTGTAATAATGGGTGAATGCTTTCGCCTTTTTTAAGTCTTGCAAATGCTCCATATTGCCATAAAATTGGTGCAACATCACTTGTAACTTTGCTTAATCTTTCATGTCTTGCTTGTAATGCTCTATGACATAATTCTAATCTTTCATCAATTATATCCCAGAACTTATCCATATCTTTTGCTGCTGTTAATGCTACATCAACTAAGTTTAATGTAACAACACCTTGGTTGAATCTTCCATAATATTTTGGTTTGTTTGTTTCTGGGTCAACGTAAGGTGTTAAGAATGAACGACAACCCATACAAGGGAAGCAATGTCCTTCTCCATTTTTGTCAACTTTGAATTCTTTCATTTTCTTTTCAGATATATAATCTGGAACTAGTCTTTTTGCTGTACATTTTGCAGCAAGTTCTGTTAAATACCAGTATTTACTTCCTTCATGTATATTATCTTCTTCAAGTACATAAAGAAGTTTTGGAAATGCTGGTGTTACATATACACCTTTTTCATTTTTAAATCCTTCAATTCTTTGTTTTAAAAATTCTTCGATTATCATTGCAAGTTCTTCTTTGTATTCTTCTGTTTCTCCTAAATACATGTTTACAGAAAGGAATGGTGCTTGTCCATTTGTATTTGTCATTGAATTAACTTGATAATTGAATGTTTGCACACCATCAGCAATTTCTCTTCTTGTATCTTGCTCAGCATAATCTTTACATTGTTGCTCTGATAATCCTCTGTCTTTATATTTTTTATAATATTTGTTGTAACTATCTTTTACAAATGGTGCTAAATGTGCTAAAGAAACTGTTGCACCACCGTAAGTTGATGATGTTACCCCTAATATAATTTGTGTTGCAATTGTACAAGCAGTAATAAATCTATGTGGTTTTTCAATCATAACTCCATTCATTATTGTACCATTTTGTAACATATCTTCTAAGTTTATAAGTTCGCAGTTTGTTAATGCATTTTGTGCAAAATAATCTGCATCATGGAAATGAATTATACCTTCATCATGAGCTTTTACTATATCTTCTGGTAATAAAAATCTTCTTGTTATATCTGTACTTGTAATTCCTGCTAAATAATCTCTTTGTGTTGTTACAACTGTTGCATTTTTATTTGAATTTTCGCTATTCCAGTATTCACTTTCACCTTCAATTAATTCTTTAATTGATTGGTCTGTTGTATTTGATTTTCTTACTAATGCTCTTGTATAACGATATGTAATATATGTTTTAGCTAATTGATATTTTCCAATTGCCATTAGTTTTTGTTCTATTATATCTTGAACATCTTCTACTAATATTCTTGTTTTTTTCAAATCTTCTATATAATTTATAATATCTTCTACATCTTCCTTAGTAGCTCTTTCTCTTTTTGATACCTCATTATTTGCTTTTTGAATTGCTACTTTTATTTTTTCTGCATCATAGTCAACTATTGATCCGTCTCTTTTTATGATTTTCATTTCCATATCCTCCTTGTTTTTTTCTGTCCCTATTATATATCAAGTTGAAAACTTTTCTGTTGCAAATGCAACATATTATGATTTTTTCAAAATTTAACTTTTTAATCCGCTTGTTTCTAAGAAAAAAACTTTTATTACATTTTTATTACAAAAAGAAAAAGAGATTATGGTAATCAAATACCATAACCCCTGTTCTTTCTACCAAAGTATTAATAATGTTAAAAATGTTCCCCATACTACTTGTTCTCTTGTTAAATCTTTTAATAGCTCTGGTAGTTCACCTTGCTCTTTTTCATCTACTAATTTTATTTCGTAATAATCTACATCTTGTGCTTTGAAATAAATTTCAAGATTTCTTACCTCGTTTTCTTTTATGTCAGAAATGTCTATATATCTACTTCCTAAAAATACATCTCTTTCTGAATATAAGTCGATTCTGATGTATTTGTTTGTGATTTTGTTTTCTGTATTGTTTGTTATTGTCCCTTTAATTCTTCCATTTACTTTTGTTGCTTCAGCTTGATAAACTGTTATTTGCTCTATATTGTCTTTTCTTCCTATATTTTGATATGTTGTTTCTAAGTTTAAAAATATCATTAATTGTGAAAATATGTAAAATAATACTACCCAGATTACATATTTTAAAAATGTTCCCATTCTTTTCATTGTTTTTTCCTCCATTTTTTAAAACTAAATCTATTATAGCAAAAAATGTGGCATTTTTCAACAGGTTTGGTATTTTTTATGCAACTTCAACCAATTGGTCAACGTCCTCGTTGGTTGAACTAATTATTCAAACTTGTATAATAACTATTATATAACTTTGCATAATAACCGCCAAGTTTAACCAATTCACTATGATTTCCTTGTTCAATTATTGTTCCATGGTCTAAAACAATAATTTTATCAACATTAACAATTGTAGCAAGTCTATGCGCTATAAAAATTGATGTTTTTTCTGAAAGCAATCTATCAACTGATTTTTGAATATATCCTTCTGTTATAGTATCAATATTTGCAGTTGCCTCATCTAAGATAAATATTGATGGATTTTTTGCAAAGATTCTCGCAAATGCTAGTAATTGTTTTTGTCCTGCTGAATAAGAGTTTCCACGTTCATTTGATATTTCATCTAACCCATTTGGTAATGATTTTATAAAATCTGTTGATGATGATAATCTTACTGCATTTTCTACATCATAATCTGTTGAATTAGAATATAATTTTATGTTTTCTTTTATAGTTCTTGCAAATATAAATGGGTCTTGCAAAATTGTTCCTATATTTGACCTTAAGCTTTGTAAATTTATATCTTTTATATTAATTCCATCAATTAAAATTTCACCTTTTTGAATCTCATAAAATCTTGCGATTAAAGCTGTTATTGTTGTTTTTCCTGAACCTGTTTTTCCAACTAAAGCAGCTGATTCTCCAGGATTTATTGTAAAGCTTACATCTTTTAAAATCCAGTTTTCTCCTTCATAAGCAAACCATACATTTTTAAATTCTATTTTTCCTTTAACTTCTTTTAATTTTATGCCTGTTTCAAAATCTTCTAAACATTCTTCTTGATCCAATATATCATAAATTTTATTTATAGAACTAAATGCATCTGTTACAATTTCCATATTTTCTATTATTCTATCAATAGGATTAATTATCTTTTTCAAGTATGAAATAAATAGATAAATCACGCCAACTTCTAGTGTTACACCTGTAACTTTACTAACACAAAGAACTATAATCACAGAAATTGCAAGATTTTCTATAAAATCAATAATTCCTGGTAGTAACCCAAATAAATATGCTAAATTTCTAGTAGCATGTACATTTTCTTTTGTATTTTCTTCACATTCTTTCTGTTTTTCTTCCTGTCTATTGAAAATTTTTATAAGTTTAACACCATAGATTGATTCAGCAAGAAATGTATTAACTTTAGTTCTTGTAATTTTTCCTTTATCAAATATTTTTTCCATTTGTTTTGTTATAATTATTGTTGTTACTAATAATAAAAATATCATTGCAAAGTTAACAAATGATAATTTTATACTTATGTACATCATTATACCAATTAAACCAATTATTAAAACTATGTCTTTTGGAAATGTTGTAATAACTTCTGTAAATAAACCGTAAATATCTTCTGTATCTGATGTTATTCTTACATACAATTTTCCAGATGATGTTTTGTCGTGAAAACTTAGATTTGCTCTTTCCATAAAGTTAAATAACTTCATTCTTAAATCATAAATTACTTTTTCTCCTAGATTGAATGAAATACATCTATTTATGTAATCAATTGTATTTCCTCCTAAGACAAGAAATGTGTATATCAATGCCATTGTTGTTATTGAAATTTCGTTATATATGTATGTTTTGTTTTTCAGAAAATTATCAATTACTTGTTGAATTATATATGGTTTTATCAATTCTGCCAAGTCAATTATTATTGCTAAAATTGTTACAATTATTATTGTTTTCCAGTATGGCTTTACCATTTTATTAAATCTATTTAATGTTTTATTTTTCAAATTTTTCACTCCTTTCTTTTTCTGTATATTTTAAAATATTCAAACTTACACTAATTCTTCGTGTTTATTAGCTTGTCCTTTGTAAAACTCATAATACTTTCCTCTATTTTCTAACAAGCTATCGTGAGTTCCCTTTTCAATTATTTTACCTTGTTCCATAACTATAATTTTGTCGCAATCTTTTATATCAGAAATTCTGTTTGAAATTATTATACAAGTTTTATCAGAAGTTAATTTCTTAATGTTATTCAAAACATGCTGTTCTGTTCTATTATCTAATGCAGAAAATGTATCATCAAAAATAACAATACTACTATCATTCAAAAATGCCCTAGAAATTACAACTCTTTGCTTTTGTCCTCCAGAAAGGTCTATTCCTTTCTCACCAACTACAGTATAAATTCCTTCTTTCATTTCTTTAATCTCTTCATAAATCATTGCACTTTTCGTGCTTTCTGCAATTTCTTCATCTCCATAATTGTCTTTAAACAAATTTATATTTTCTTTTAAAGATGAAGAAAACAAAAAGTTATCTTGTGTTATGTAGCAAATATTATCACGTAAAAATTCTGTTGGAATATCATTTATATCTTTTCCTCCAATTGCAATTTTACCGTGTGGTATTTTATACAATTTTAATAAAAGATTCATAAGTGTTGTTTTGCCACTTCCAAGAACACCTATAATTCCAAGTGTTTCACCTTTTTTAATATCAATATTGATATTGCTTAAAACTTCATCTAAAGAATCTGGATAATGGAATGTTAAATCTTTTATTTCAATATTACCATCTAATTTTTCTTTATCATTTTTTTCAAAATAAATTTCTTCTTCTGGAAGGTTGAATATTTTATTTAATCTTGTTACACAAATTTTTAATTCATCATATTTTGAAACAATCCATGGTACAAACTGCATTGGTAAGTCTAAAAGTGTTAAATATCCCATAAAACTTACAAGTTCACCAACAGTCATTTGATTTGTAAGCACTAGATTTGATCCCCATAAAATTGCAATGACATAAGATATTCCAATTCCCACATTTATAATAACATCCAACAATCCTTCAACATAAGTTACTTTTAAATTAGATTTTTTCAAATTTAAATTCTTCTCTTTAAAATTTTCT
>CAZHCX010000071.1:0-5647 GCA_964531445.1 uncultured Clostridium sp.
GTAATAAAGGATAAAAAATCAGCTTTGAATTTTTTATCTGCTCTAGAAAACGCATCTAAAAAAAAGAAAAAGGATGTAGTTATGAAGGCTAGAGTTAATGATATAGATGATGAAGAAACAATCAAAAAACTGTTTTTTAAAGGAAATTAGAAAATGGCATATTATTGTTGGATATTTTTCGTTAACTAATAAAACAACTAAAATAAAAAAAGATGTATTAAAAGGGAAAACTAAAAAAAGAATGTCAAGATTTGCTCAATTTGATGATGGAGGTAAATATTTTTATGTTTCTTTACCGCTTATTGGACAAATTGGCAAAAAGGTTTTGTATGTTTTGGAAAGAGAAATTTAGAAAAGGATGAAAGACAAAAAAATTCTGGAGAATATTTACTACAGATGTTATGTGATTTAAGTAATTTTAATATTAAAAATATAAAATAACCACGTTTTAATCCGTGGTTATTTTTCTTTTATAAAATCAAATCAAAATCGGCTGTATCTGCTCATTATCCAAGGCAAGCTCAATAGTCTTAACAAGATAATCAGGATCAAACACAACAGAACGAGGTTTAGTAATAGGGTTATCCTGTCTAAAAGGAACAAAATAATAATTTTTTCTATTAAGCAAAGTGCCAATACTAACAGCATTTCCGACTCAAAGCATTATTAGTAGAAGGAGCAATAACAACAGGCAAATTATTTCTCAAATGAGATTTAACAGCCATAGTAGCAGGAGTATCAATAATATCATAAGTAAGTTTAGACATTGTATTTCCAGAACATGGAGCAACAACCATTATGTCAGTCATTTTTTTAGGACCAATAGGCTCAACATCTTGAATAGTATGCAATATTTTTTTACCAGTAATATCTTCAATTGTTTTAATAAAATCATTAGCATCACCAAATTTTGTATCAAGATTATAACTGTTGAAAGACATTATTGGAACAACATCTGCACCTTTATCAACTAATTCTTTTATTTTAGGAATGGTTTTGCTAAAAGTACAAAATGAACCTGTTAATATAAAACCAATTTTTTTATCTTTTATTTCCATAATTAACAATATTTCCTTTCTTTTTACATTTGTATATAATACGAAATTTGTTGAAAATTGTTACAAATCAACCCACAAATCACCGAATAAAAATGCCACAAATTACCGAAAAATTATCCAACAAATTACCGAAAAACGATCGTAAGTATCGTTAAAATGCCCAAATATACAGCAAAAGTGTCATTTATGGAAATCCATTTCAGAAACGTTCCCAAATGGACATTGATAAATAAAAACAAATGTGATACAATTCAAAAAAATATATAGGAGGTAAACTAATGAATGAATCAAAATACAATTGGAATCTAAAAGACATATATCAAAATATAGAAGATTTCAATAAAGAAAAGAAAGAGATACAAGATATATTAAAGCAAATAAAAGAATACGAAGGAAAAATTTGCGAAACATCAGAAAACTTATATAATTGCTATAGACTATATGAACAAGCATTAGAAAAATACGAAAAAGTATATTCTTATGGAATGCTAACATATCACTTAGATATGTCAAACCAAGATAGCATAAAGCTATTTAAAGAAGTAGAAACACTAGGAACAGAATTCAGTGTAGCAACATCATATATAACACCAGAAATAACTTATGCAGATGAAAATCAAATAAATCAATTTATAGAAAAAGATGAAAGATTAAAAAAATATGAAAGAGATATAAAAGAAATACTAAAAAACAAAAAACATATATTAAGTAAAGAAGAAGAAAACCTATTAGCAAACTATTCAGAAGTATTTTCCGCTTCTGAAAACACATTTGACACATTAACAAACACAGAATTTAAATTTGGAACATTAATTGATGAAAACGGAAAAGAAGTAGAACTAACAGACAGTACTTATACTTTATATTTAAAAAATCAAAATCAAGAAGTAAGAAAACAAGCATTCGACTTAATGTACAAAAAATACAGTGAATTTATAAACACAATAACAGAAATGTATATAACAAATGTAAAAACAAAATCAACAACAGCAAAACTAAGGAAATACAACTCAACACTAGAAAAAGCAGTAGATAATGATGATGCAAGTATAAAAGTATACAACAGCTTAATAGAAACAATAGATGAAAATATATCAGTTAATTATGAATTTTTAAAACTAAAAAAGAAAATGCTTAATTTACCAGAAATGCACATGTATGATTTATATGTAAATCCATGCGAAGAAGGAAAATACGAAATAACATTTGAACAAGCAAAACAAGAAGTATTAAATGCATTAAGTGTAATGGGAGAAGAATACGTAAACAAGCTAAAAGAAGCATTTGATAACAACTGGATAGATGTATATGCAAAACCAAACAAAAGAGGAGGAGCATATAGTATGGGAGTATATGGAGTACATCCTTATGTATTAACAAACTTTGTAAACAGTAAAAGAGACGTAAGTACAATAGCACACGAATTAGGACACAGCATGCATTCATATTACTCAAACACAAACCAAACAGTAATAGATGCAAATTACACAATAATGGTAGCAGAAATAGCATCAACAGTAAACGAAATACTATTAAGTGATTATCAAATAAAAAACGAAACAGACAAAAACAAAAAAGCAGAACTATTATATGAATTATTAGAAATGATAAGAGCAACATTTTTCAGGCAAGCAATGTTTGCAGAATTTGAAAAAATAGCACACGAAAAGATAGAAAATGGACAAATGTTATCATCAGAAGATTTAAATAATATCTACTATAATCTAAATAAAAAATACTTTGGACCAGACGTAGCTATAGACGAACAAATAAAATATGAATGGGCAAGAATACCACATTTCTACAGTGATTTCTATGTATACAAATATGCAACAGGAATATCTGCCGCAATAGCAATAGCAACAAAAATAATAAATAAAGAAGCGGGATTTGTAGATAAATACATCAATATGCTAAAACAAGGATGTAGCAAAAAATCTATAGAACTATTAAAGATGGTAGATGTAGATTTAGAAAGTAAAGAAACATATTTAAACACTATAAAATTCTACAATGAAAAGATAGAAGAGCTAAAAGGGATTTAGGGACGTTCCTTAAAATCCCTTCTAGGAGGGATTGAGGGACACTCCTTGAAAGAAATAAATATATTATAAAATAAAACGAACATTTTTTCTAAAAAAACTATTGACAAAGAATAAATGTTCGTTTATAATTATCTCGTAAAGCAAACAAATATTCTACAACATTCTTAAGGAGGTAATTATAATGAAAATTGTAAATAAAACAAAATTTATAAAGGCTATAACTGTTATAGCGATTATTGTAGGAGCAATTATAATGTTTTCTACAAAAACATATTCAAAAAATGATATAAAATATAGAGAAGATTATATATACGCTGGAGATACTGTTTGGAGCATTGCTAAATATGAAAAAGAAAATAACAAATATTTTAAAAATAAAGACATAAGAGAGGTTGTCTATGAAATAGAAAAGGTTAATAATTTTTCAAATTCTAACTTATATATAGGACAAAAAATAAAAATACCAGAATATAAATAATCATTTTAATGTTGTATTGATTGTAATAATGTAATATAATAATTATATAACTTAAAACTAAATAGTTCTGCATAAGGAGGCATTTTTATGGAAAAAGATAATAATGTTATTTCTTTTGAAAACCTCAAAGAAAAACGGAAGAAAAACAAATATGATGTAAAGGCTGAAATATCAATTTGGTTATTAAAAAATGGATGCAATTTTACATTAGATTGGAGAGCATCTGGTGATGGTATTTCTAAAACTGACTCTAACAAATCAACATATGAAATATTAGAGAAAATTTTAGATAAATTATCATCAGAGTTAAGCACTATAGAATATATTTCAGAGGAATTTTATGAAATTTATTTTACACTAATGTATCTTGAAGACAATAAAGGGAACTTTAAATACATATATATTCCCGAAAAAGTAAAGGATAAATCTAATAAAAAACTTGCAGAATATTTATTAATTGTAACCAGTATATTTGAAGTAAAAAATCCAGAATCTTAAAATTCTGGATTTTTGCCTAATATAAAAATTTAAACTAATATTGTTATATATATTTAAATATTAGAAGTATCTGCTAACGGGTTATTTTCAATAGCTTCTCGAGCTTGTTTATTTGCAACATGTGTATATATTTCTGTTGTAGAAATACTTTCATGACCTAAAACCTCTTGCAAAGCTCTTATATCTACTTTTCCATATTGATACATTAAAGTTGCAGCTGTATGTCTTAATTTATGTACTGATAATTTTTTAGAACCAAGTCCAGCTTTAGTAAGTTCTTTGTTGACAAGGTTTTGTACAGTTCTACCACTTATACGTTCTCGCCTTTCGCTTAAGAATAAAGCGTTTTTAGAGTTCTTTTTATCTGTTTTTATGCCATTTGTAGGACGAACACTTAAATACTCTTTAATAGCTTTTATACAAGCTTTATTTAGGTATATAGTTCTTTCTTTATTACCTTTACCAATAACAGTCATTTTATTTTCTGAAAAGTCTATATCACCCAAGTTTATTCCAACTAATTCAGAAAGACGCATACCGCAATTTAAAAATAGAGTTATTATAGCATAATCCCTTATATAATTTCTATTATCCTCATCTGCAGTAGTTTCAAGTAATTTTTTGCTATCATCTAAACTAAGATATTTAGGAAGTCTTCGATCTAATTTAGGTGTTTCAAGATTTTGAGCTGGGTTGACTTCAATTAAGTTTGCTTTAGCACATAGATAATTAAAAAATACTCTAATACTTGATGCTTTTCTAGCACGAGTTGCAGCTTTACTATGATATGTCATTGTTAAATAACTTAAAAAAGCATGTATATCTTCAAGCTTAATTTTCTTAACTTCATTTAAACTTAAATCATTAATTTTTATTTTTGAAAAATCTTCTTCATCTGTTAAGTTGAATCTAATTTTTATAAACTTTAGAAATGTTGCTAAATCATAATTATACTCTTTCACAGTGTTAGGAGATTTATTTAGTATAGTCATTGTATAATCTAAAAACGAATTTAAATAATCTGGATTTTCTTCTGGTTTTATCATAATTTATACCTCTTTTGTTTTTATTAAATCTATATAGAATATTATATAATAAAAATATAAAAAAATAAATAAAATTGCATATAAAAAAATAATATGTTATAATAAAAAAACGTAAAATTTTAAAAAGGAGTATACTATGAATAGTTTTATAGAACTATATAATAATTTTGAGATACAAACAATTATAAAATTATTGCTTGGAATTATACTCGCAGGCATAATCGGATTAGAAAGATCATCTTGGAGCAAACCTGCAGGATTTAGAACACACGCATTAGTTGGAGTAAGTGCTGTTTTAGTAATGATTTGTGGAGAATATATGTCAAAAAAATATGATATTGATCCTTCAAGAATTCCAGCACAATTATTATCAGGTATTGGATTTTTAGGAGCCGGTACAATTTTAAGAGATGGATTTAATGTTAAAGGTTTAACAAGTGCATCAACACTTTTAGCTGTTACATGTATTGGGTTATGTGTAGGTGCCGGGTATTATTTGTGTGCAATAATTGCAACAGCATT
>CAZHCX010000072.1:0-5412 GCA_964531445.1 uncultured Clostridium sp.
CCATCATTGTTATATTGTTATCATCATATTCCATCATTTCGATTTATCCTCCCTTATTGGTTATGCTATTGTTATATTTTAGCTACCTTTATTTATATTTTTTAAAATTAAAAACTTTTTAACTGTAGAAAAATTCCTTTATTCTTTCAAATATATTTTTTAAGAAACTTTCATCAGATTTTGTATCTATACTACTTGATACTGTTTTTGTAAATTGTCTTGATGCTATGTATCTAACTAAAGCATAACTTGTTCTGTATGCTGGTTTTGTTGCCCCTATTAATCTTCCTGTTGATACTTTTACAGGTATATTTAAATTTATTTTTCCTGCTACATCACTTTTACTTATATTTGTTATTCCTTGTCCCGTTAGAATAACATTATTTATTCTAGATTTAATTCCTTGATTTGTCAAATCTTTATTTATAATTAAAAACATATCTTCAATTCTTGCTTCAATTATTTCAATTAATTCTGAACTTTTTATTATTTTGTTCTTGTTACTATCTTTACATGTATTTAAAATGATATCATTATCATTATCTATAAATGATTTTAATGCTAGTCCATATTGTTTTTTTAATTTATCTGCTTCTTCATAAGAAATATTTAATACCATTGCAATGTCGTTTGTTATATTTTCTCCACCAACTGGTATTGAGTTTGTATATAAAAATGTTGATCCTTCAAAAACTCCAATATCTGTATTTTCAGCCCCTACATCTATTATTGCAATGTTGTCATGAAGTTCATTTTTATCTAGTATTAAATTTCTTTCTGCAAGTGTAATTGGAACTATTCCGTCTATTTCCAAACCTGCTTTTTTAAATATATTGTTTAATTGTCTAACATAATCTTTGTCAGCAATTATTATTTGTGCACTTAATGTAAAACTTGAACTTAATGCTCCTACTGGATCTGTAACTACTGTTCCATTATCTAAAACTATTTTATCTGGAACTATATCTATAAGTGTTTTTCCATCAGGTATTTCGATATCCTTAACTTGCATAATTGCATTTTGTACATCTCTTATAGAAACTCCAGAATATTTATCCTTTACTTCTTTTGTTATACTGTTTTGTACTATTGTTACATATTTACCAGGTATTGTTACATAAGCAGAATTTATTTTTAAATTTGTTTCATCTTCGGCTTCTTTTATATTTTTGGCTATACTTAAACAAATTTCTTCTTCGTTTATTATTTTGCCTTTTTTTAATCCGCTGCATTTATATGATGTACTACATATAGTTTCTATTTGTTCAAAATTGTTAACTTCGCCTACAACTGTTGCTACTTTTGTTGTTCCTATGTCTACACCAACTATTATATCACCTATTGCCAAGTTAATTCCCCCATCTTTTTAGTACTAAATTTCTAGTTGTATTTATATTACATTTTTTTTCAATTGTCAATAGAATTTGTTATATTTTTGTAATATTTTTGTAACGTTTTTGTAACATTATCTGTAACTGTTGATTTATCAATATTTTATATTTTTTATTTCTAATTTTCTACTTTTTCTTCTACGTCTTTATTTTGCTTTTTTGACATATTTTTGAATTTTTCTGTCCATTTTTCAACATAGTATCTTCTTATTATTCCAAGATTAACAAACATTCTTCCAACAAAAACAACTATTGCTGCTAAATAAATATCTACATTTAATTTTTCACCCAGCATTGTTAATAATATAGCAAGTATCGCATTTCCAAAAAAACCTGAAATAAATATCTTCATATCATATTTCTTATTTACTACTGATGCTATTCCTCCAAACACTGAATCTAAAGCTGCAATTATTGCAATTGCTAAATAACTTGAATATGTATATGAAATAATTGGAACATTTAATCCAACAATAATACCTAACAAACATGCAACTATCATAATTAAAATAACCATTTTTATTCTCCTTTATTTCACGTATTTATACCCGATATCTTTGGTATATCTATTAATTTTTACTTTATTATTTCTTTCAATTTTAATATCAAATCCTAAATTTCTCAAAAAATCTACATATCCACCATTACCTAATAAAGTACTTTCCAATTTACTTGGATCGCCAATTGCTTTCAAAGTATATGGAGCTAAAATTCTTTGTTGATTTACAAAAATAATAGAATTACTGCTTATATCAACAATTTCTGATGTGTTAATTATTCTCTCATTATTAATCGATATTGCTTCAGCTCCAGCAAGTTTTAAATAATCAACTATTTTCAATAAATCTTCTGCAGAAATACAATCATCCTCAACGCTGTTTTTTAATGTAATTATTATTCCTTCTCCAACAACATTTGTCTTACCTAAATACATATTTATTTTTTCTAAATCATTTTCAACTAATTTTGCTGCTTCTTCTGATGATTGTTGATTTTGTTTATATTCATTTAATTTTGCAAGTTTCTCCTCATATTGTGTTTCAGCTTCACTATACATCTGTTTCCAACTAGCAAGTTCTGTTCTTAATTCTTCTTCTCTCATTGTTTCAATTGATGTTATATCAGTTTCTCTAACAATTTTAAATTGCATACACATTATCATTGCTAACGCAAAACACGCAATTGCCATTGTTATCGTAACTGTAATTTTGCCCTTTTTCAACTTAATTTACCTTCCCTTCTATGTTTGTTTAATCGTCAATACTAATATATTTATAATTTAATACACCCGTATATTTAGGAATTGTAATATTGTTTGATTTTTTTGGTTCATTAACATTAATTCCTCTTTCTTTTAATGTACCTAATATTCCTCCTGGTCTTGATAAATTTGCTAAAGATTCTGGTGAACCTATAGCTTTTATCTCAAATGGAGATCCGATTCTCTCTCCATTTATATTAATAATATTTCCACCACAAATTATAGGTGTTGTTAATATCAATCTTTGATTATTAATTGAAATTGCTTCTGCACCAGCATTTTTTAGCTCATTTACTATTTTTAAGATATCAATATCATGAACCAATAATTCATTAGCATTAAAATCAGAATCACTATCTGCAACAGTTAGAGTAATCCCAGGTCCTGTAACTTCTGTTAATCCAATTATTTTATTACCTTCATCTATTTGTTTTTTTGTTTCCTCTAATTCAGAATTATTTTCAGTTGCAACTTCTATTTCTTTATTTAATTCATTGTCAATTTTTTCTGTTTCTTTAATCAAATTATCATATCTTTCTTTATATTTTAGGACTTCTGCTCTTAAATTATTTTCTTTATAATTTTTGCTTACTGTTGAACTGCTGTTTTTTACAGTTTTCACTTGAACACAAATTCCAACTGTTAGTGCAAAACACATAGCGCCTAAAACCAATGCAATTTTTGTTTTATTTGTCATTATTTATCGCTCCTTATTTAAACCTTTTCCCTAAATCTTGGTCTAAAATTATCATTTATATCTCCATTTAAATAGATTGTTCCTTCTTTATTTTTGTTTTCTTCTATAATTGCAGGAACGTATAACATTTTATTGCTTAAATTACTTTTATCACCAATTTCAATTGTCTTTTTTTCTGATTCAATAAATACTTCATAGTTATTTTTATTAGAAATATTTATTGATGTAATTTTATTATCTAATTCGTAATTCTTGCAAATATTCATTATTTGTATTACTGTTTCTAATTTTTCTAAATCATCACTATTTAATCTATTACCAGCAACAATTTGCTCTTCTTCTGTTGAAACTCCTTGAATTACAGGCATATCTAGTTTTTGTTCAGAAATTTCTAGTATATATCCTTGATTATTTATATATGCATATCCATTTAAAAATTCAACATTGTAATTTTTTGTTCTTTCTTCAACCGTTATTTCTATTCTATTTGGAATTTTTCTTTTTACAGTTACACTTTCTATATATGGGTTTGTTCTTATTTGGTCTTCAATCTTATTTCTACTAAATCTAAATATATTTTGATCTTTTTGCAATTCAGATAAACTGATTATTGTTTCTGTTGCAATCTGATTATTGTTTTTTACTGTGATTTCATTTATATTAAAAATTGGCGAAACAAATGCAAAAACAAATCCTCCTATTATTATCAAAACAAGTGTTAAGAATTTTAAAAATTTTTTAATTTTTTTCTTTTTTCTTTCAAATCTTGCTTGTTTTGATGCCTTGTTTTTATTTTTATTATTTTTTATTTTTTGATTGTTTTTGTTTGTCATCCCTATTACTGTTTCATTATCCAAATCAAATTGATTTTTTTGTTCTTGTTTTTTTTGCTTTATTCTTTTTTGTCTTTCTTTTGTTTTTTTCTTTTTTTCTTTACTTTCTTCTTCTATTGTGATTGGTGTTTCATTAGCGAAGTTATATAAATTGTCAAATTGTTCTTTTTGCTGTTTGGTCAATTTTTTCACCTCCAAATTTACTGTTACCTATTGTATCAAAAAAATCAATATATTTCCATAGTTTTTTGAAATTTTATGGAACATTTTATTGTTTCAACAAATAAAAAGGAGGTAATTTTTCACCTCCAATTTTCTACATAACTAAATTTATTTCAGCACCTAGATTCATTAATTTTTCATCTAAATTTTCATAACCTCTTAAAATATACTCAATGTTATCTATCTGGGTGTCTCCTTTTGCAATCAATCCAGCAAGAACAAGTGCTGCACCACCTCGCAAATCTGTTGCTTTAACTTCTGCACCATATAATTTTCTAGTTCCTCTTATTACCGCACTTTTACCCTCTACAGTAATTTTAGCACCCATTTTATTCAATTCTTGAGTATATTTATATCTATTTTCAAATATATTTTCTATAATTATTGATGTTCCTTTTGCTGTTGTTAACATTGATGCAAAAACAGATTGCATATCTGTTGGAAAACCAGGATAAGGCATTGTTTTTATATCTAATGCTTTTAATTTTTTCGGTGCTATTATTTTTATTTTATTTTTTTCAATTTCTAACAAACATTCCGCTTCTTCCAATTTCGTTATGATTGGTGTTATATGTGTTGCATTTACATTTTCTAGAATAATTTCGCCTTTTGTTGCAGCAGCAAAACATAAAAAAGTCCCTGTCTCTATTCTATCAGGCATTATATTATAACTTATATCTTTTAGTTTCTTTACACCTTCAATTTGTATTTTATCTGTTCCTGCTCCTTCAATTTTTGCTCCCATTTTATTTAAAAATTCTTGTAAATCTACTATTTCTGGTTCTCTTGCTGCATTAGTAATTACCGTTGTTCCTTCTCCTAATACACTAGCCAAAATTATATTTTCTGTTGCTCCAACACTTGGAAAGTCTAAATCAATTTTTTCACCCTTTATTTCTTCTGCCGAGCATTCAATATTCCCATAGTTTTGATTTACTTCTATTCCAAGTTTTTCAAAGCTTTTTAGATGTAAATCTATTGGTCTTGAGCCAATATCACATCCTCCTG
>CAZHCX010000073.1:0-5373 GCA_964531445.1 uncultured Clostridium sp.
TTTAATAATTTTCTGCTTTTACTTCAAAATATGCTTTTGGATGAGCGCATACTGGGCAAATTTCTGGAGCATTTTTTCCAATTACAATATGTCCGCAGTTTCTGCATTTCCAGATTCTATCTCCGTCTTTGCTGAATACTAATCCATTTTCAACATTTTCTAATAATTTTAAATATCTAGCTTCGTGTTCTTTTTCTATTTTCCCTACTTCTGAGAATAAGTAAGCTATATGGTCAAAACCTTCTTCTTTAGCTTCTTCTGCCATTCTGTCATACATATCTGTCCATTCAAAGTTCTCTCCTGCTGCAGCTGCTTTTAAGTTTTCTGTTGTTGTTTTGATGTCTCCACCTTCTAATAATTTGAACCACATTTTTGCATGTTCTTTTTCATTGTCTGCTGTTTCTTGGAATATAGCAGCTATTTGCTCATATCCTTCTTTTTTTGCTTTACTTGCAAAATATGTGTATTTGTTTCTTGCTTGTGATTCACCAGCAAATGCTTCCATTAAATTTTTTTCTGTTTTTGATCCTTTTAATTCCATAGTAATTCCTCCTACTTTTCTTTTTTATGAATTTTTATTATTCATCATCTTCTTCGAATTCACCATCTTCGTTTACTTCTGGTAATTCTTCTCCTAAGCTATCTTGAAATGCTTTTGCAAAGTTAGCTCTAACTTTGTCCTCAACGTCTTGTAGAATATCTGGGTTTTGTTTTAAATAGTTTTTAACATTTTCTCTACCTTGTCCAATTCTATTTCCGTCATAGCTAAACCATGAACCGCTCTTTTCTATTATATCCATATTTACAGCCATGTCAAGTATATTTCCTGCTCTTGATATACCTTCTCCATAAACTATATCGAATTCAGCTTCTCTAAATGGTGGAGCTACTTTGTTTTTAATAACTTTAACTCTTACTCTATTACCTTTAACCTCTCCGTCTTGTTTGATATTTTCAATTCTTCTTATATCAAGTCTTACTGATGCATAGAATTTTAATGCTCTACCACCTGTTGTTGTTTCTGGGTTTCCAAACATTACTCCAATTTTTTCTCTTAATTGGTTAATAAATATAATTACTGTTTTTGTTTTGTTTATTGCACCTGCTAATTTTCTTAATGCTTGAGACATTAATCTTGCTTGTAATCCCATGTGTGAATCACCCATGTCTCCATCTATTTCAGCTTTTGGTACTAATGCTGCAACAGAGTCTACAACTATAACATCTAGTGCACCACTTCTTACTAAACTTTCTGTTATTTCAAGTGCTTGTTCACCTGTGTCTGGTTGAGATACTATTAAATTGTCTATATCTACACCTAATTTTTTAGCATATACTGGATCTAATGCGTGTTCTGCATCTATGAACGCTGCCTCTCCACCCATTTTTTGTGCTTCCGCAACTACATGTAATGCTAATGTTGTTTTACCAGATGATTCTGGTCCAAATACTTCTATAATTCTTCCTCTAGGAACTCCTCCAATGCCTAATGCCATATCTAAGCTTAATGCTCCTGTTGGAATTGCTTCTATTTCCATTGCTTTAAATTCTCCAAGTTTCATTACTGAACCTTTTCCAAATTGTTTTTCGATTTGACTCATTGCTGCCTCTAAGGCTTTTTTCTTTTCTGTATTTTCTGCCATTATTTTTTCCTCCTTAAATAATTGAACTTTTGTTTGATAACTACTTTATATCATTAAACATTTGTTTTTGTCAATACTTTTTTAAAATTAATTTTATTTATGCCAATCTTTTAAATTATAAAATTGATTAAACCAGTTAGGCTCAGCCGTTCCAGCCAATGATTGATTATACGCAACTATATATTTATTGTTATATAAACTTATATATGGTATATCTGTTTTATAAATTTCTCCAAGTCTTTTATATTTTTCTTTAAGTTGATTTTCATCATTTAAATTTTTAACTTCGTTCATTATATTTGTAGTTTCTTCGTTCGAATAGTTAGCTAAATTTCCATCTCCAAAAAATGTTGATAAATTAGGACTTATGGATAAATTAATGCTACACAATATCATATCAAAACTTCTATCATTTATATAAGTTTGATATAATGCATCATTTGCTTTTATCAAATTGATTCGTATTCCTTGGTTTTCAAGCTGTTGCTTAATATTTTCTGCAACTTTGACTCTGTTTGCATCACTTGCTTTAACAACAAAATTTAATGAAATTCTTTGTGTTCTGTAATTTTCAATCTTTTGCCAATATTTATATTTGTAATCCCATCCATTGTCAACTAGAATTCGTTTCGCTTGTTCTGTATTGTAACCAGAACTTGAATCTTGTTCTTGATAAATCCAATTTCCATAGTCTAAAGGAAAACTTGATGTGTAATAATTATCGCCATAAATGCTTGAAACTATGTTGTTTTTATCTATTGAATAACTTATTGCTTTTCTTACTTCTGTTTTTGATAATATTGGGTTTTGTGTATTAAATGCAATAAAGTCGTGTTCTCTACCTTTCATTTCTTTTGATGCATATCCTATTGTTCCAATATATTCTTTTAGGTTACTGTTTTGAGTGCTCACAACATCAATGCTTCCGGTTTTAAATCCATTATATAATTCTCCAACACTTGAATATAATGATATTGTTATTTTGTCAAGTTTTAATTTATCTTTTTCTGGATAATAATCATTTTTCGCTAAAATTAATGCTGAATCTTGTACCTCAGTAACTTTGTACATTCCCGTTCCAATAGGCACTATGTCTGGTATAAATTCCTTATCATTGTAATATTCTTTTGATAAAATTGGAAATGTTAAATTATATTCAAAAAATGGTACTTCTTGGTTTAGTATTATTCTTAATGTTGTATCATCAACAGTTTCAACTTTTACTACATTTTGAACATTTGCAGCATAAATTGTTTCTTGATCTTTTAATCTATCTATTGTAAATCTTACATCTTCAGCTGTAAATTTGCTGCCATCTGACCACTTTTTGTCATCTTTTAATTTGATAATATATGTTGTTTCGTTTTGTTTTGCCCATTCTTTTGCTAAACAATTTTCTAATTTGTAGTCTGATGTTAGTGTAAGCAGTGGTTCAAATATTATTTTTGATATATCTTGTATGTTTTTATTTTTACTTAATATTGGATTTATACTATCAAATGATGCTACTCCTAATTTTATTTCTTTTATTTCTTCTTCAGTTTCTTCCTGAACTTGATATACTTCTGCCTCTTTTTTTTGCTCATCTTTTTTTATTTTTACTATAGCAAATATTGTTATTGCAATTGCAAATATTATAAATATGTATTTAAAGTAGTTTGACTTCATAATCCACCTCTATCTCTGGTACATATAATACATTATTTTTTTATTTTTTTCAATCTTTTTTTTAATTTTTATAGACTATAATTTTATTTTGTGCTATTATTATTTTGTTAATCAAAAGAAAAATTAGGAGGAAATTTATGAAAATTATGAGAAAAATAAAAAAAATATTGATAGTTCTTTTTATACTGGCTTTAATAAAAACAGGTTTTGTTATGGCTGTTGATTTGAATTTAACAGAAAATACATCAGGTAACCAAAATGTATCTAATTCTCAACGTTCATCAAATAACACAAATGTTTCAGAGAATTTATCATCAAATAATTCTAGCGGCAGCTCTTCATACGCAAACAGTTCTGAGAACACAAGAACATCAACACCTTCTGCATCAGTTAGTTCAACATCATCTACTGATTCAGATTTAAGTTTATCAAATATTTTGAATATAATGTTAATTTCTGTTGGAATTGTTTTAATTTTATTAGCAATTGCAATTTTAATCAAATTAAAAAATTAGATTTCAGACTAATTTCCACTTGCTGGATTTTAGTCTTTTTTTAACAATTTTTATACGAATATTTTTCCCAAATTTTAAAATAATATTAATAGATTTATTTAAAATCTATTTTTAATTTTATAGGAGGAAAACTAAAATGAACAAGAAATTTTTTGTTTCTTTGGCTATTACATTATTTACAATTTGTTCATTTACAGTATGTTTTGCAAATGATGGTAACATGATGAATGATGCCACAAATGGTGTCAGAAATTTTGTTGGTGGTGTAGAAAACACTGTTGAAAATACAGCTAGAGGTGCTTCTAACTTTACCAAAAATGTAACTGGTGGTATGCAAAATGGTGCATATACAGCTACTAGAACTTCAACAGATGATACTGTAATGGGTATGAATTCTAATACATGGACATGGCTTATAGTTGGAATTGCTGCTGTTGCAATAATTGCACTTATTTGGTATTATTCAATGCAATTTGCAAATAGAGATTCTCATCATGATGATGAATAGTTTTTAATTTTGATTGCAGTTTTGGATTTTTCGTGTTATACTCATTTATATAAATTTAAAGAATTTAGCTAATTTTGCGAATATATAGAAAAAAGGCGTGAAGGGAATGATAAATATGGGTATAAAATTAATTGCGAAGAATCCTACTGCTTATCACAATTACACAATTGATGATAAATTAGAAGCTGGTATAGTTCTTTCAGGTACAGAAATAAAATCAATTAGAAATAATAAAGTAAATTTAAAAGATTGTTATGCTATTATAAAAAATGGTGAAGTTTACATAGTCGGAATGCATATTAGTCCTTATGAACAAGGTAATATTTTTAACAAAGATCCTTTAAGAGATAGAAAACTTTTACTTAATAGACGTGAAATTAATAAGTTGATTGGCCTTACAAAACAGAAAGGTTGCAGTCTTGTTCCTTTAAGTATGTATTTTAAAGGTAGTATTGTTAAAGTTGAACTTGGTGTTGGTAAGGGTAAAAAACTTTATGATAAGCGTGAAGATATTGCTAAAAAAGATGCAGAGAGAAGGATGCGTCAACAAGCTTCTTTTAAAATGTAATGCGACAAGAGCCTCAGACTTTCTTGTCGCATTTTTTATTTTTTATTTTTTCTCTTCATAATCATCCATAAAGTGATGAACTTCTCCATCTTTTACATAAGAAATAATTGTATTCAAATTAACATTTTTTGTACTATTATAAATATTCATATCAACTTTATCATAAACACCTCTAAGTTGTTTAATCAATTTTTTCATTTCTTCTCTCTTAGAGCCTCCACCACCATTGTCGCAAATTGTACAATGTTCTGTTAATCTACAAGCACATTGAATAAAATGTAAATCATTTCTTTCTTTCCATCTTATTATATCCGCTTCTTTTACATAGTACAAAGGTCTAATTAATTCCATTCCTTCGTGAAATGTACTGTGCAATTTTGGCATCATTGTTTGCATTTGAGCTCCATAAAGCATTCCCATTAAAATTGTTTCTATAACATCATCAAAATGATGTCCTAATGCTATTTTATT
>CAZHCX010000074.1:0-5326 GCA_964531445.1 uncultured Clostridium sp.
TCCATCTACTTCTTTGTGACCAACTTTGTTTAAATCCTGTTGGTTGTTCATCATAAACTATTGCATCTGTTGCCCATCCAAGTCTTTTTCCTTTTAAAATTCTTTGTAATGAGAACTCGATATCTTCTGTTAATGTTACAGTTTTCCATCCACCGTTTTCTTTTATGATATCAAATCTTACCATAAATCCTGTACCATTTAATAATGGTGATAATCCTAAATTATATCTTGCTAAATGATAGAATCTGTGCATTGTCCAATAGAATAACGCATATCCAGATGTAATCCAGTTATCTGTTGGATTTTTGATATCTCTGTATCCTTGAACTACATCTTCGCCTTGACATAGTTTTTTATTCATTGCTTTAAAAAAGTTTTTATCAACTATGTTATCAGCATCAAATATGCATATTGCATCATATGGTGCGTCTTCTTTTATTTTTTGTTGTAAAAACCAATCTAATGCATATCCTTTTGTTTTTTTGCTAGGATCAAATCTTTCGTATACAATTGCTCCTGCTCTTCTTGCTACAACTGCTGTGTTGTCTGTACAGTTATCTGCTATAACATAAATATCATATGCATCTTTGCTGTATGTTTGATTTTTTAAACTTTCTATTAAATTTCCTACTACTTCTTGTTCATTATGTGCTGGTATGATAGCCATAAATTT
The DNA here is from genome assembly GCA_964531445.1 of uncultured Clostridium sp. Lineage (GTDB taxonomy): Bacteria > Bacillota > Clostridia > TANB77 > CAG-508 > CAG-269. Next base: position 674 of record CAZHCX010000074.1, read on the forward strand.
GTGTTCTTTGTTTTCTTTTAATGGTCTTTCTTTTAATTTCACTAATGAGCATAAACTTATTATGAATTGATATAACCAAAATATTGTTACAATCCATACTAATGCTTCTCTTAGTATATAAACATATTCCATTTTTTTACCTCTCTTTTTTCTTTATATATTATTTTTATTATTACACACTTTCTATTATACTATCATTTACAAAATTATGCAACTTTTTTGCGATTTTAATTTTAAAAATTTTGTAACTGTAACATTCTTATTTTCAACTTAATATTATATCCAAAACGGAGGTAAAATTATGCAAAACAATTATAAAATAGCCATAGTTGGAAGCACAGGGCTTGTTGGAAGAACAGTACTAAAAGTATTAGAAGAAAAAAACTTTACCAACTGCACATACACCCTATTTTCATCTCAAAAATCAGCTGGAAGTAAAATACAATTTTTAGGTCAAAACTACATAATTCAAGAATTAAAAGAAGATTCGTTTGATTCTGGTTTTAACTATGCAATCTTCTGTGCAGGAGGAAAAATCTCTGAAAAATATGCACCAATAGCTGTTTCAAAAGGTTGCACAGTTATTGATAACAGTAGTGTTTTTAGAATGGATAAAGATGTTCCACTTGTAATTCCTGAAGTTAATCCAGAAAAAATATTTGAAAATAAAGGAATAATTGCAAATCCAAACTGTTCAACAATTCAAGCAGTTGTCGCTTTAAAACCACTAGATGACAAATACAAAATAAAAAGAATTGTTTACTCAACATATCAGGCTGTTTCAGGGGCAGGTAAATACGGAATTGAAGATTTAGAAAATGGATATAAAGGAATTCCACCAAAAAAATTTCCATATCCAATATACAACAACTGCCTTCCTCATATAGATTGCTTTATGCCTGATGGATATACAAAGGAAGAATACAAAATGATAAATGAAACAAGAAAAATCTTAGGCAAACCTTATCTTCCAATAACAGCAACAGCTGTAAGAGTTCCTGTAAGGAACTGTCATGGAGAAAGTATAAATATAGAATTTAAAAATAATTTTGATATTTACGAAATTAAACAATTATTACAAAATGCACCTGGAATTATGCTAGTTGATGATATAGATAAAAACTACTATCCTCTTGCTACAAAAGCAGATGGATGTGATGATGTTTTTGTTGGTAGAATACGACGTGATTATAGTGTTCTTTATGGTATTAATTTATGGGTTGTTGCCGATAATCTAAGGAAAGGTGCCGCTTCAAATGCAGTACAAATATTAGAAAAATTGATTACTTAACTATCTGTTGATTCTCCTTTTTATCAAAAAAGGGCGTCCCAAATGACAACTAAAAAAAGAAGAGGTTTTATCCTCTTCTAAAATTTATAATTATTCAGCTGATTCTTCTGTTTCAGGAGCTTCATAAGCTTCTAATATAGCTTTTTGAATTTTCTCTCTTGTTTCAGCATTGATTGGATGAGCTATATCTCTGAATTCTCCGTTTGGAGCTTTTTTGCTAGGCATAGCTATAAATAATCCGTTTTGACTTTCGATAACTTTGATATCATGTACTACGAATTCGTTATCGAATGTTACAGAAGCAGAAGCTCTCATTCTGTTTTCTGAATTTACTTTTCTTACACGTACATCTGTGATTTGCATTGTGGTGCACCCGCCTTCCTTAAGTTTAATTTTGTACATTTTTGATTTAATCTTATGTACTTATTTTTATTATTCTCCATAAAAAAATTTTTTCCTTCTTTTTTTTACAAATTTATAAATTTTATTTTTATTTAAACACATTATTTTAAACTGTATCATATTTTATTTAATTTATTCATAAATTTGTAAAAACTATTGAATTTTTAGCATTATAATTATATAATCTATCTGTTATTAAAATTTATATGAAAACTTTATATTCATATTACAAATAGGAGTGAATAAAATGCCAAATATAGAAAATTTAAAAAAATATAAAAATATACATATGATAGGAATTGGTGGAGTTAGTATGAGTGGAATTGCAGCAATACTTACTAACTGGGGATTTAAAGTTACTGGTTCAGATTGGGCTCAATCTGAAGCAACAGACAAATTAAATTCAATGGGTATAAAAGTAACTATTGGTCATAATTTAGAAGATGTAAAAAAAGCAAATGTAGTAGTATACTCTGCCGCAATTAAACAAGATGATCCAGAAATGGTTGAAGCAAAAAACTTAAATATTCCTACAATTGAAAGAGCTGACTTTTTAGGTGAACTTACAAGATGTTTTAAAGATACAATTTGTATTTCAGGAACACATGGAAAAACAACTACAACATCTATGATTTCACTTTGTTTTTTAGAAGCTTTAAAAGATCCAAGCATTCAAGTTGGAGCATTTTTAAATGCATTAGACGGAAACTATAAAGTTGGAAACAGTGAACATTTTATAATTGAAGCTTGTGAATATGTAGAGAGTTTTTTAAAGTTTAGTCCAAAAGCTGAAATTATTTTAAACATTGACAACGACCATCTTGACTACTTTAAAAACTTCGAAAACATAAAAAAAGCATTTATTAAGTATACAAAATTATTACCAGATGATGGTTTATTAGTTATAAATGGTGATGATAAAAATTGCTTAGATTTACCACAATACACAAAAGCAACTATTCTAACTTATGGAATAAATAATAAAGATGTTAATTTTTATGCAGAAAATATTAGTTTTGATAATGATGGTTTCCCTGAATTTGATGTATATAAAAATGATGAATATTACGAAAAATTTAAATTATCAGTACCAGGAAAGCACAACATATTAAACGCACTTGCTTGTATATCTTTATGTGATTACTATGGAATAGATAAAAAGGATTTACAAACAGCATTAAGGAAATTTACAGGAGCACATAGAAGATTTGAATTTAAAGGAAAATTAAATGGTGCTAGCATTTATGATGATTATGGTCATCACCCTACTGAAATTGTTGCAACATCAACATCTGTAAATAACAAAAAACATAATAAATCTTGGGTTGTATTCCAACCACATACTTATAGCAGAACAAAAAATTTATTAGACGATTTTGCAAATGCATTGTTAAATTTTGATAACATAATTGTTTTAGATATATATGCAGCTAGAGAAATAAACACATTTAATATTTCTTCAAAAGATTTAGTAGATAAAATAAATTCTTTAGAAAGAAAAGCTATTTACTCTCCTACATTTGAGGAATGCGTATCTTACTTAAAAGACAATGTAAAAGAAAATGACATAGTTTTAACACTAGGAGCAGGAACAGTAACAAAAATTGGACCAATGTTATTAGAAAAATAAATTAAAAAAATCTTATTTATACAATTAATTTTCGTATAAATAAGACTTTTTTAATTTTGTGCATTAACCATTTGCTTTAGCATTATATCTCCAAAAACACCATAGCCTTCTTTAGAATTATTAACAAGAACATGCGTAACTGCACCAACAAACTTACCATCTTGAATAATTGGAGAACCACTCATTCCGTTGAATAATCCCACCAGCCTGTTCAATCAATCTAGAATCAGTAACTTTTAAAAGCATACTTTTATTATTAAAATTATTTTCTCTATATACCTTTTCTATTTCAATTTCATATTCATCAACTTTTCCATTTTCCAAACTACACATTATTGTTGCCTTACCAGGTTTAATTTCATTACGTAAAGCCATTTTCACTTCTTTTGATTTGTCTATATTTATACTTGTTAAATCGTTTACTTTCCCATATATTCCAAATTCAGTATTTTTATATATTGTACCTATTGTTTTCTGATTATCAACAGTTCCCTGTATTTTTCCAGGATTTCCATTTTGTCCTTTTACAACATTTAATATTTTAGTTGTTACAAATTCACCAGAAGATATATCAATTAATTTTTCTGTATCTATATCTGTAATTCCATGACCTAAAGCTCCAAAACTTTGTGTAGAAGGTTCATAAAATGTAACAGTACCAACACCTGCAGCACTATCTCTAACCCACAATCCTAATTTATATTCTTTTGTTCCAGTTTTTACAGGTGTTATTGAACATTGCTTAGTTTTTTCTTCATGTAAGTATTGTATTTGCACCTCATTTCCATTACTTGAATTTACTTTTTCAATTAAATCTTGTGTAGTTCCAATCTTATTATTATTTACTGAAATTATTGTATCTCCCTCTTCAATTCCAGTATTTTCATAAGGTTTATATTTCTTCTTGTCATCTCCCTCAACCTCTGACATTCCAACAACAAGAACACCACTTGTATACAATTTAATGCCTGCAATATTTCCAACTGGAATAACAGTTTTTTGTGGTAATACATCAACATTTACATTTTTTAAAAATACATTTTCAAATAAACTTAATTTTAATGTTCTATTTCCAGACTCTTTTATAATACTAGACTTATTATTTGAAATTGTCTCTACTATTTTGTTCTTTTCGGTTAAATCTGCTTTTAAACCTAACATAGTTTTCAGTTTTATATTTTCTCCTTCAAATATTATTATATTTTCTGGAATTGATTGTAAATAAACAACATATACATAAATTATTAATAAAAAAATAATAATAGCAATTTTCAAAATTGATTGTAATTTTTTCAAAATTATTCTCCTTTTTGTTTTACTATTATTATTT
>CAZHCX010000075.1:0-2671 GCA_964531445.1 uncultured Clostridium sp.
GAATTTGAATATAATGGATTAAAATATCAAAATATTGATAAAAATTTATCACAAAATAATGGTTCTAAGGCAGAGGAATATAGTAAGGTTAGAGAAGAATTTAACAATTCTTTTGCAAGTATAACAGGAGGAGAAGCTAAAGGAGAAACAACAAAAGGATATTCAATAGATTCTAATGAAAAAATTACTAATAATTTAACATATCAAAGCGGAAATGAATATGATTCTAAATTAGTTGAAAATACCGGATATACAGTAACAAGTGCAAATGGTATCGTTACAGGAAATAATACTTCTGGAGTATCAATTAAAGCAGACACTTTATCAGCAGGATACGAATTTAATTGGCAAGGTGGAATGTTAGAAATTACAAATGTTAATTTGGGTCTATATGAAAGAGAACAACCGGATATGGCGATTGATGATGATGTTGATCATATTAGTTTAGAAATAAATGGATATGAACATTCTTATGTGTACAGAAAGAGGGAAAAAGTTAAACAAATAGACGTGTTTGCAAATGATGGAATATTTTCTGGATTGGCTAAATGGGGAACAACACCAGAACAAAAACAAGAAGCGGATTATCCAACTTCATATACAAGAGCTATTTATAAAAATGATGCCAATGCTTCAGGTATTACAGGAAACGGGGTTCTTGATGAAAGTAAAAAATTACGAGTAAATATTATATATAAACTAGTAATAAAAAATGAATCAACAAGTTTGGAAATGTCTGCAAATGAAATAGCAAGTTATTATGATGAGACATTGGATTATGTTGAATCTTGGTATATGAACGGCGATAATAAAGTAAATGTTAATTGGGATAGTAAAGATTCTAAAGATGGATTTAAACAATTAAGAACAAATTCATTAAAAGATGTAAAAATTCCTGCTAACAAAAGTATAACTGTTTATTTGAAAATGAAAAAGAATACTATATTAAAATGGGCTCAAATGGATGATAAATACGAAGAAAATACAGTACTTTATTCGGAAATTACATCATATTCAACATATTATGATAATAAATACTATGCTGGTATTGACAAAGATTCAGCACCTGATAATGTTGATTTAAAAAATATCAAAGAAACAGGTGAAGATGATACAGCATCAGCACCAGATGTAAATATTGTATTTAAAGAACCAAGAGCAATTTCAGGATATGTATTTGAAGATGATACAGATGCAAAATTAAAATCTAATGATGAAAGAAAAGGTGATGGTAAATATTCTGCAGATAGAGATGGATTTGTTGGTAATGTTAATGTAGAATTATTAAAAGCATCAAATGGCGAATCAGTTGCATATATTTATCCAAAGGATGTATCAGAACTTAATTTAAATGCAGAAGAAGCACGTTATACAACATCTAAAGATGGAAAAGGATTTTATAGTTTTGTTGGGGTAATTCCTGATGAATATATATTAAAATTCACATATGGAGATGGAAGTGTAATTTATAAGACAATTGATGGAAATGCAACAGAAATTAAAGTAACAACACAAGATTACAAATCTACTATTGTTACAAATCAATCTGTAATAAATGCATTTAATAATCCAGATAATTATTCAACATGGTATAGAGATGCAAAAGAATATTCATCAGCAGTTGATGATTATACACAAAGGATAAAAATTAATACTGCATTAAAAGATATTACAAATAAATCTAAAACAGAATATGAAGCAAAATCAAATGCAGATTTACAAAAAATAATTGCAAAAACACCTAAGATGAAAATTGGAATTGAAAATACAGAATCAAATACTACAGAACAAAATGTTGATAATCAAATTGACAATATTGATTTTGGAATTGTTGAAAGACCAAGAATGAGTTTAAAGGTTACGAAAGAAATTTCTCACATCAAATTAACTTTAGCAAATGGACAAACATTGGTTGATGGTGATCCTAGAACAACACAAATGCAGTATGTAACTTATCCAAAAGACGGAATTCTAAAGATTGAAGTTGATAACGAAATTGTTGAGGGATCTACAGTTGAAATTGAATATGATATATCAGTAGAAAATAATTCAGAGCTAGATTATAATTCTGAGCAATATTATAAATATGGAATTAGGAAAAATGGAAATCAACCAGTTGGATTAACAATAAGTTCAATAGTAGATTACCTAGATGAAAATCTAGCTACAACATATAATTATAATGTTGAAGGACAAAATATATGGAAAAGAGTTGAGTCAAAGACATTAAATTATTCAAAATTTATTTCAAACGATATATACAATGCAATAAAGAATAAGAAAAATATATTTGTTAATGAATGTCAAATTAAACTTCAACCAGGACAAAAGACTAACTTAAATACAATAAATACATTAAAAGCAAGTAAATTATTAACAACAGCAAATGAATTATTATTTACAAACTATGTAGAAACATTAAAGGTTTCAAATGAGGTTGGAAGATTCTATGGACAAGAAGATTTAAATAGTACAAGCGGAAAGAATTGGAAGACTGGAACACCTGGTAACTTTAATCCTTATAATGCAGAAGATACTCACGAATCTGATGATAATAAGGGAGGAAGTACGGTTGCTATTATACCTCCAACTGGATTAGATAAAAATATTTATGTAATAGGAAGTATAATTGGAATTATTATTCTAAGTGCAATTGCAGGAGTGATTGTTT
>CAZHCX010000075.1:2771-5247 GCA_964531445.1 uncultured Clostridium sp.
TTATTTTTTCTTTTTAGTTATAATTGAAATTACAATAGCGATAACTATTACTGCAATAATTGCAATTAAGCCAGGCCAGCCTAAAATTGAAACTAATTTGCTTCCAAGTGACATTATTAATCCTGCTAATAAAACACCAAGAGTAACTGCTGTTATACTTGTTTTAAAATCAAGATTTAAAAAACTTGCTGCTAATGTTCCAGTCCATGCCCCTGTGCCAGGTAGTGGAATACCAACGAATAAAAGTAATGCAAAAAATATTCCTTTGTTTCCTGCTGCTTCTTTTAGTTTTTTACCACCTTTTTCACCTTTTTCTAAACACCATGTAAAGAATTTTGCTGTTAATTTTTTATCTTTTCCCCATTCTAAAACTTTTCTTGCAAATAGAAAAATGAAGGGTACTGGTATCATATTTCCTATTATAGCAATTGGATAGTATGCTAAAATGTTTAATTTTAGTGATTCTGCAATTGGGATTGCTCCTCTTAATTCTACGATTGGTACCATACTTATGACGAATACTATTAAATATTTTACTAATATTGGTAAACTTGACATTTTTTAAATTCCTTTCTTTTGTTTATTTTATTTTTACTTAAGGCATTTTATACTAATTTTTTTGTTTTGTCTATAGTTTGAAATTTTTTCAAAAATATTCCAGAAAAACCTTGACTTCCGTAAGAAAAATGTGTTATTATATAGAGTGAATTTTACGCAAATTTTTATTCAATAACCAAAGTTAAAAAATTAGGAAAAGAGGAATTAAATATAGTAAAACTTAAAAATAAAACTTGAAAAGCAGGCAGGTTTTAGATTTAAAAATATCTATATTCTAAGAAGGACTTTTCTTAAAATCAATATATTCAATTCTAACAACTTATCTTTTAAAGATATAAATCTAGAATTACCCACTGCTTCAAATTATTATAAGGAGTGATTTTTTTGAAAATCAAAGATATTCAATACGAAAAAGTTTCAAGAAAAGATTTTGCTAAAGTTGGAGATTTTATCGAAATGCCAAACTTAATCAAAGTACAAAAAGATTCTTACGAATGGTTTGTAAAAGAAGGATTAGGAGAAGTGCTAAAAGACATATCACCAATCGAAGATTATTCTGGCAATCTAGTTCTTGAATTTTTTGATTACTACATGGAAGATAAGACAAAATATTCAATTGAAGAAGCAAAAGAAAGAGATGCTTCATACCAAACTAGATTACACGTTAAAGTTCGTTTAATTAACCGTGAAACAGGAGAAATTAAAGAACAAGAAATCTATTTAGGTGATTTTCCACTTATGACAGATAGTGGTACATTCATTATAAATGGTGCAGAAAGAGTTGTAGTAAGCCAATTAGTACGTTCACCAGGATGTTACTATGCACAAGAATTTGATACAAAAACAGGAAAAAGAACTTATACATCAACAGTTATGCCTTTAAGAGGTGCATGGCTTGAATATGAAACAGATGGAAACGATATATTCTATGTTCGTGTTGATAGAACAAGAAAAGTTCCAATCACAACACTTTTAAGAGCAATTGGAATTGTATCAGATGATCAAATTAGGGAATTATTTGGTGATGAAGAATTAATAAATGCTACAATAGCAAAAGATCCAATTAAAACTCAAGAAGAAGCATTAATTGAAATTTATAAAAAATTAAGACCAGGAGAACTTCCAACAGTAGATGCTGCCAGAAATTTATTTGATGGATTATTCTATGATAACAGAAGATATGATTTATCAAAAGTTGGTAGATATAAATTTAACCAAAAATTAGATTTAGCAGTTAGAATTGAAGGAAAAGTTTCTGCAAAAGACATAGTAGATGCAGAAACAGGTGAAGTTTTAGTACAAGCTGGTGAAATCATTTCTAAAGAAGCAGCAAAAAGTATTAAAAATTCTGGAATAAATGTTGTTGAATTAACAGTTGGAGAAAAAACTGTTAAAGTTATAGGAAATGCAACAGTAGATATTCATGAAGTATTACCAACAGTTGACTTAAGTTCTTTAAATATTAAAGAAGAAGTTAACTATGGAGTATTACAAAATATTATAGAAAACACAGATGAAAAAGATTTAGTAAAAGTAATTGAACAAAGAATTGATGAATTAATTCCAAAACATATTACTACAGAAGATATGATATCTTCAATAAGTTATTTATTAAACTTATCTAATGGAATTGGAAAAATAGATGATATAGATCACTTGGCTAACCGTAGAATTAGATGCGTTGGTGAGTTATTACAAAATCAATTTAGAATTGGTTTAACAAGACTTGAAAGAGTTGTTAGAGAAAGAATGACAATTCAAGACTTAGATGTTGTAACACCACAAACATTAATTAATACAAAACCAATAACATCATCAATTAGAGAATTCTTTGGAAGTTCACAATTATCACAATTCATGGATCAAACAAACCCATTATCAGAATTAACACATAAAAGAAGAATTTCTGCATTAGGAC
>CAZHCX010000076.1:0-5176 GCA_964531445.1 uncultured Clostridium sp.
GCAGATGGTCAAACATCAGTAGAAGTTCACGTATTACAAGGTGAAAGAGAAATGGCTGCTTACAATAAAACATTAGGAAGATTCCAATTAACAGGAATTCCAGCAGCACCAAGAGGAGTACCACAAATTGAAGTAACATTTGATATAGATGCAAACGGTATAGTACATGTATCAGCAAAAGATATGGCAACTGGAAACAGTCAAAATGTATCAATTACAGCATCAACAAATTTAACAGATGAAGATATTGATAGAGCTGTTAAAGATGCAGAAGCACATGCTGAAGAAGACAAAAAGAAGAAAGAAGAAATCGAAGTTAGAAATAATGCAGAAAGTTTAGTTTACAACAGTGAAAAAACATTAAACGATTTAGGTGATAAAGTTAGTGGAGAAGAAAAAGCTAAAATTGAAACAGAAATCGACAACACTAAAAAAGCATTAGAAACAAACGATACAGAAAAAATCAAAGAAGCAACAGAAAAATTAACAAAAGTATTCTATGAAATGTCAGAGCAATTATATAAAACAGCTAACCCAAACGGAGCCCAAGGAGCAGGAGTAGATCCAAATGCAGCAACTGGTGAAGGAACAGAAGGAAATGCAGATGGAAATGTTTATGATGCAGATTATAAAGTAGAAGACGATAAATAATTAAACAGGGATTGAGGGACGTTCCTTAAAATCCCTAATAGGAGGGAAAAGGGGACACTCCTTTTCCTTTTTTTAAAGTGTGGAGTTAAGAGGAGTGTCCCTAAATCCCTTTAAACAGGGATTTTAAGGAACGTCCCTTAATCCCGGAAAGGAAAAATAAGATGGCAGGTAAAAGAGATTATTATGAAGTTTTAGGTGTTGATAAAAATGCAACAGATGAAGAACTAAAAAAAGCATATAGAAAAATGGCAAAAAAATATCATCCTGATGCTAATCTTGATAATAAAGAAGAAGCGGAAAAGAAGTTTAAAGAAGTTAATGAAGCTTATGAGACACTTTCTGATAGCCAAAAAAGAAGAATGTATGATCAATTTGGTCCTGATGGCCCTCAAGGTTTTGGTGGAGCTGGTGGCCCATTTGGTGGGGGATATTCTTATTCAACTTCTGGTTTCGATGGCTTTGGTGATTTTGGAGATTTAGGTGATATATTTTCATCTTTTTTCGGAGGTGGATTTGGTGGTGGTGCTAGACAATCTGCAAGAAAGTCTGGTCCTACTAAAGGCCGTGATTTGAATTTGAGTATGGATATTACTTTTGAGGAGTCGTTCTTAGGTGTTGAGAAAGAAATTACAATAAATAGAGATGAAACTTGTGGTGTTTGTCATGGTACGGGTGCAAAACCTGGAACAAATCCAATGAAATGTCCAGATTGTCATGGTACTGGTCAAGTTACACAAGTTCAAAATACAATACTTGGTCAAGTTCAAACTAGAAGAACTTGTGCTAAATGTCATGGTACAGGTGAAGTTATAACTGAGGTTTGCGAGAATTGTAAAGGTAAAGGAACTGTTAGAAAACAACCTAAAATTAAGATTAAAATTCCAGCAGGAATTGATAATGAACAAACTGTAGTATTAAGAGGCGAAGGTGGACCTGGTACAAAGGGTGGACCTAAGGGAGATTTGTATATTACATTAAGAATTAAGAAACATTCAATTTATACAAGAAAAGGTAATAATGTTTTATGTGATATTCCTGTTACAATTACTCAAGCTACATTAGGTGCTGAACTTGAAATTCCTATGGTTGATGGAAGTAAAGAAAAATATAGAATTCCAGAGGGAACTCAAACTGGTACAAAATTTACAATTAGAAATAAAGGATTTAAGTATGTTAATTCTTCATCTGTTGGTGATTTTGTGTTTACAGTTCAGGTTCAAACACCTAAGAGATTGACTAAGGAGCAGAAAGAGCTTTTGGTGGAATTAGCTAAAACTATGAATGAACAACCACCTGTTAAAAAGAGAGGAATTTTTGGATAAAAAAGTTAATAAAAATTTAGAAAAATCAGCATTAATTTGTTGATTTTTTTTAATATACCTAGACATAAAAGCAAATTAAATGTATAATAACACTGTAAAAAGGAGCACGAAAAATGAGAAAAAAAGTATTGTTTATATCAAGCACAGGAGGACACTTAAATGAGCTTTTACAGCTATCTCCTTTATTTGAAAAATACGATTATAGAATAATAACAGAAAAAGATAAAGCAAATATAAATTTAAAAGAAAGATTTGGAGATAAATTGTATTTTTTACCTTATGGGACAAGAGCAAAACTATTTACATATATATTCAAGTATTTTTATTTATGTTTAAAAACCATTTATCTTTATTTTAAAATTAGACCTAAAGTCATAGTAACAACAGGTACACATACAGCTGGTCCTATGTGCTATTTAGGAAAAATATTTGGAAGTAAAATTGTTTATATAGAAACGTTTGCAAATGTCAATAAAAAAACAGCAACAGGACGATTAATTTATCCAATTGCAGATTTATTTATTGTTCAATGGGAAGAGATGCTTAAGATTTATCCAAAAGCTGTTTATGGGGGATCAATTTATTAGGAGGAAAAATGATTTTAGTATTATTAGGAACGCAAAATAATAGTTTCCACAGATTATTAGAAGAAGTTGAAAAAAATATAGAAGATGGAACAATAAAAGAAGAAGTAATTGTTCAAGCAGGTTATACAAAATATATAACACATAAAATGAGGATAATAGATTTAATGTCTCAAAAACAGCTTAATGAATTTCAAGATGAAGCTGATTTGATAATAACACATGGTGGAGTTGGTTCCATTATTTCTTCAATCGAAAAGGGAAAGAAAGTTATTGCTGTACCAAGATTGCATGAATACGGTGAACACGTTAATAATCATCAGAAAGAAATTATTAAAAAGTTTAGTGATGATGGATATATTATTGGTACAAGTGGAGTTGAAGGTTTAAGAGATGCTATTATAAAATCTAAGAAATTTGAACCTAAAAAATATATAAAGGATAATAGCAAAATGATAAATCTTGTAGATGATTTTATAAAAAAATCGATTAAATAATTTAGTTAGAGGAAAAGTTAAAATCAAAAATAACAAAATGATTAAATAATCAAAGGGAGATATAAAATGCAAAACAAAGTTGATATTTTAATGGCAACATATAACGGAGAAAAATATGTTAAAGAACAAATTGATAGTATATTAAATCAAACATATAAAAATATACAATTAATAATTTCTGATGATTGCTCAACAGATAGCACTAGAGATATTTTAAAACAATATGAACAAAATGAAAGAGTGAAAATTTATTATCAAGAAAAAAATCTGGGGTATATTAAAAATTTTGAATTTTTGTTAAAACATGTTGAAAATGATGTATATATGTTATCTGATCAAGATGATTTTTGGAAGGAAGAGAAAATAGAAAAGTCATTAGAAAAACTTGAAAATGAAAATTTAGATTTAGTTTTTGGAGATTTGGAAGTAGTTGATGAAAATTTAAATACTATTTGCCCTTCATTTAATAAATATATGAAGTTAGATAGAAAAATAGAAAAATATATAAATGATTATAGAATGCAGTATTTGTATAATTGTATGACAGGTTGTACAATGATGGCTAGAAAAAAAGATATTGATAAAATTTTGCCTGTGCCTGCTAATTCTAAACATGTACCACATGATTATTGGATGGGGTTAATGATTGCTTTAGATGGAAAAGTTGGATATTTAAAAGAAAAATATATCAAATATAGACAACACGGAAATAATCAAATTGGAATTGATAAAATATCACATAAATTTAAAAAGATAGAACAAGTTAGAGATTTATTTATTGATGTTAAACTTGGTATATTTGGAACTTATGTTGATAATGAAAATAAATTTCCAGATGAATTAAAAAAACAAAATAAACAGGCTTTAGAATATTATCAAATGTTAAAAACAAAAAAACATTGTAATTTTAAAGGATGGAATGTGTTTTATAAATTATATAAAACTGAACCATTTTTATATTATATTGAAAACTTTATGATTTTAAATATGCCAGGACCTACAAGTATAGTGTTTAACATTAGATATAAAATTTTAAAATTAATGGGCAAAAGATAAATTAAAATATGTAAATATAAGTAGAAAAGGATAAAGAAATGAATGATGAAAGAATTATAAATCCTGAGTTGGAAAATGATGGAGAAGAAAGACTTGAAAATACAATAAGACCTCAAACTTTGGATGAATATATTGGACAAGATAAAGTAAAAGAAAATATGAAAGTGTATATAGAAGCGGCTAAAAAAAGAGGAGAGGCCTTAGACCATGTTTTACTATATGGACCTCCAGGGCTTGGAAAAACAACATTATCAAATATTATAGCAAACGAAATGGGTTCAAATATAAAAGTAACATCAGGACCTGCTATAGAAAAGGCTGGAGATTTGGCTTCATTGTTAACAAATCTTGCAGAAAATGATGTGCTTTTTATAGATGAAATTCATAGATTAAGCAAAAATGTTGAAGAAATTTTATATCCAGCATTAGAGGATTATACAATTGATATAATGATTGGTAAAGGGCCAACAGCAAGGTCAATAAGACTTGATTTACCTAAATTCACATTAATTGGAGCAACTACAAAAGCTGGATCTTTAACAACACCGTTAAGAGACAGATTTGGTATTGTTAACAGATTGGAACTATATTCTGTTGAAAATTTAACTAAAATTGTAAAAAGGTCTGCAAAAATTTTGGGAGTTGGAATTGATGAACAAGCAGCTATAGAAATTGCAAGAAGATCAAGAGGAACACCTAGAATAGCAAATAGACTTTTAAAAAGAGTTAGAGATTATGCTTTGGTATTGAGTGATGGCGATATTGATTTAAAAATAGCAAAACATACTTTAAATAAGTTAGAAATTGATGAACTAGGTTTAGATGAAATTGATAGAAAATTATTAGATACTATGATTGTTCAATATGCTGGTAGACCAGTAGGAATCGAGGCTTTAGCTGTTTCTGTTGGAGAAGAAGTTGAAACAATAGAAGATGTTTATGAACCTTATTTGATTCAAATTGGTTTTATATCAAGAACTTTAAGGGGAAGAACTGTTTTGCCTCCTGCTTATAAACATTTGGGATATGATTATAATGCGGAAAATGGACAACAAAGTTTTTTATA
>CAZHCX010000077.1:0-5157 GCA_964531445.1 uncultured Clostridium sp.
GCACTATTTTTCTTTTACTCACAAGTAGCTTGTTATTTAAAAAAACTTATGGTAAAATATAGAAAAATAATTTTCAGGAGGAAACATGAATATTAGACAAGAACATATAAGAAACTTTAGTATAATAGCGCACATAGACCATGGAAAATCAACACTAGCAGACAGGCTAATAGAAATGACAGGAGTACTTTCTAAAAGAGAAATGGAAAGTCAAGTTTTAGACAATATGGAAATTGAAAAAGAAAGAGGAATCACTATAAAATCTCAGGCTGTAAGAATGGTATACAAAGCAAAAAATGGAGAAGAATACATATTAAACTTAATTGACACACCAGGGCACGTCGATTTTAATTACGAAGTTTCAAGAAGCTTAGCTGCATGTGACGGAGCAGTTCTAGTTGTAGACTCAAGCCAAGGTGTTGAAGCACAAACACTTGCAAATGTTTATTTAGCAATAGACAGTAACTTGGAAATATTGCCAGTAATAAATAAAATAGACCTACCAAATGCAAGACCAGACGAAGTTAAACAAGAAATTGAAGATATTATTGGAATACCAGCTGATGAAGCACCATGCATATCAGCCAAATCAGGATTAAATGTGGATCAAGTTTTAGAAAAGATTGTAACAGATTTACCAGCACCAAAAGGTGATGAAAATGCCAAAACAAAATGTTTAATTTTTGATTCATATTACGACAACTACAAAGGAGCTGTTGCGTATGTAAGAGTAATGGATGGTAAAGTAAAAGCCGGTGATGAAATTAGACTAATGGCAACAAACAAAATTTACACAGTTGCAGAAGTTGGATATTTTGCACCAGGTGCATATATGCCAACAAAAGAAATTGCTGCTGGAGAAGTTGGTTATATAGCAGCAAGTATAAAAAGCCTTCAAGATATTCATGTTGGAGACACTGTAACTTTAAATGATAATCCAGCAGATGAACCATTAAAAGGATACAAAAAAGTAACACCAATGGTATATTGTGGACTATACCCAATAGATGGAAGTGAATACGAAAACTTAAAAATAGCATTAGAAAAATTACAACTAAATGATGCTGCACTTGAATATGAACAAGAAACATCTGCAGCATTAGGATTTGGATTTAGATGTGGATTTTTGGGATTATTACATCTTGAAATAATAGAAGAAAGATTAGATAGAGAATTTGGATTAGGACTAATAACAACTGCACCATCAGTTATATATAAAGTTCATAAAACAACAGGGGAAGTTGAAGATATCTATAATCCAACAGACTTACCAACACCACAAGAAATATCATACATAGAAGAACCATTTGTAACTGCAAATATACTAACACCAAAAGAATATGTTGGAAACATAATGGATATTTGTCAAAAAAGACGTGGAATATATATCGATATGAAATATTTAGATGAAAATAGAGTAACATTAATTTACGAAATGCCATTAAACGAAATAATATACGATTTCTTTGACAATTTAAAATCAAAAACAAAAGGATATGCATCATTTGACTATGAATTCAAAGAATATAGACAATCAAAATTAGTAAAACTAGATATTCATATTAATGGAGAGCCTGTTGATGCATTAAGTTTTATAGTACATAAAGATAGTGCATATAATAGAGGAAAGAAAATGGTAGAAAAATTAAAAACAGAAATACCAAGAAAATTATTTACAATTCCAATTCAAGCCGTTGTTGGAGGACAAATTATCGCAAGAGAAACAATATCAGCTATGAGAAAAGATGTATTAGCTAAATGTTATGGTGGAGATATAACAAGAAAGAAAAAATTATTGGAGAAGCAAAAACGTGGTAAGAAAAAGATGCGTGAAATAGGTAATGTTGAAGTACCACAAGAAGCGTTTTTATCAGTATTAAAATTAGATGATGAATAATGGCGGACATTAATTGCCAAAAGGGACGTACCTTTTTGACAATATATTATGAAAGGGAAGAAAATGAAAGATAATAAATATAAAAAGAATTTAAACAATACTAAACAAAAAACAAGTCAAAAAGAAGAAAGAATTTATGATGACCAAGTTGAGGGTAGAAATTCAGTTTTAGAATTATTAGAAAGTGAAAAAGACATAAACAAAATATTTGTTGTAAAAGGAGAAAGACATGGTTCTATAAATAAAATAATTGCAATAGCAAAAGAAAAAGGAATTATAATAGTAGAAAAAGATAAAAGACAAATGGATGAAATGGCTCAAAATCAAAATTACCAAGGAGTTATTGCAATTGTACCACCATTTGAGTATTGTGAAATAGAAGATATATTAGAATTAGCACAAGAAAGAAATGAAGATCCTTTTGTTTTAATATTGGATGGAATAGAAGATCCACACAACTTAGGGTCAATAATAAGAACTGCAGAAACTGCTGGGGTTCATGGAATTATAATACCAAAAAGAAGAGCTGCAGCTGTTAATAGTACTGTAAATAAAGTTTCAGCAGGAGCGGTTGAACATATGAAAATAGCAAGAGTAACAAATATATCTGACTCAATTCAAAAGCTTAAAGATGCTGGATTATGGATATGTGGAACTCATATAAATACTGAAAAATATTACTATAATCAAGATTTAACGGGTCCATTAGGAATTGTAATTGGAAATGAAGGTTCAGGAATGAGCGATAAAGTAACAAAAAATTGTGATTTTTTAGTAAAAATTCCTATGAAGGGTAAAGTGACATCTTTAAATGCTTCTGTTTCAACAGGAATAATTGTATATGAAGCGGTTAAACAAAGAAATTTTAAATAAAGTATTGATTAAAAATTACTAAATAGATATAATATAATTGTACAAATGAATTAGGAGGAATAATATATGATGCCAAGAAAAAGAAGAATTTTAATTATAACAATGATTAGCATTGTTTTATTAATTGCAATTATAGGAATATTGGGATATTTGTATTTGAAAACAGATATGTTTAAAAGTAAAGAAACTCTTTTTGCAAAATATTTATTGCAAAATGGAGAAAATGTTCAATTTTTAAATGTACAGAATGATGAAAAAATAAATAAAATTTTGGAAAATAGAAAGTATGAATCAACATTAGATGCAAAAGTTGAATATACAGAAGATGCTGGAACAAGTAATGAAAATAAAGATAATGGAATAAATAATGTTAAATTAGTTATTAATAGCAATGTTGATAATTCATCAGATTATAATTATAAAGATATATCAATACAAGATGAAAATAAAAATACATTGGTCGGTGTTGAATATTTAAAAGATGAAAAATTATATGGGCTAAGATTAAAAGATATTGTTCAGTTTGTTTCTATTGAATATGACAAAGATGAGAATAAAGAAGAAACAGAAGACAATGAAATTTATAATAAAATTAACGAATTTTCAAATTTAGATTTAAATGAAATATTTGAATTAACGGAAACAGAAAAGATTGCTTTACAAAATAGATATATAGGTATATTACGTTCAAATGTCTCAAAAGAGAGATATGCTAAGCAAACTAATGCAATAATTACATTAAATAATAAAGATGTTAAGACAAATGCTTATTCTATTAGACTTACAACAGAAGAATATAATAATTTACGTATAAAAATATTGGAACAATTGTCAAGTGATGAGATTATATTAGAAAAGATTAATAAATTAGAAGAAAAAGTGAAAGAATTTGATGAAGATTACGAAGAATCATTCCAAGATAAATTTGTTTCATATTTAGAAGATGTGATAAAAAAAATTCAAGATAATAATATTGGAAATGAAGAAGTAAAAATTACTGTGTATGAAAATGGAATGAAAACTGTAAGAACTTCAATAGAAAAAAATACAGAAAAGCTAATTGTTGATATGTATAATAATTCAACTATAAAAGTTGATAGTGTTAAATTAGGTGATACTACATTAGAAAAAATTTTTAAAATAGAAAAAATAAATGATAATAATGAATTACAATATAATGTAAATTACACAACTTTAAGCAATAGCGATGTTTTAAGTGATATGAAATTTAGTTATAAACACAGTAATGATGAAAAAGAATTGAAACAAAAAGCTATTATTGAAGTTGCTAATGAAGCCAATAAAGCTACTTTAACTATTAATAATGATATAAAATATGTAAATGAATTTGGAAATCAAGTTTTATTTGAAGATAAAAATGTTAGATATGATCAAATAGAAGGACAACAAAAAGAGATAATTGATCAAATTTTATTAGAAAATGTTCAAAATCAATTATCTAAGTTATTTAATGTTGTTAATTTAGATGATTGCCTAAATATGTTAAGAAAATTACAAGTTGTTAAACAAGAATCAACTGAAATTGTTAATAATGGTGAAGTTACTGAATTAGAAAAAAATAGATTTAATTCTCAATATGAGTTTTTTGTAAGTGAAAACCTAACTTCAGATAATTTAAAAGAAATGATAAAATCATTACAAAATAATTTTGAAGATATGAGGATTTTAACAAAAGATGGTAATTTAGAAGAATTAAATAAAGAAATGATAGAAAAAGATTCTTCTGAAAGCAGAAAATATAAGGAGAATATCTCTGAAATTGTTTTTTATATAAAACGTGATTCAAAGAATGAAGATAAACAAGAATTGTCAAATGAATTTGTTGATAAAAATAGAAACAACAAATATAATGTTTCTATTCAATATGATGAAAATGGATTAGCTAGAATTTTAAGAGCGAAAATTCAAGAAAATTAGTAATAAAGTCTGAATATGTTAAATACATATTTGGGCTTTTTATTATATAATAGGAAAGTGATACTTTCCTGTTATATAAAAGCTAACTACACACAAAATTATTTCATGATTTGTTCTATTATTGAAAATAAACTAAAAAATATATTATTTTTGACCTTTTAAAATTAATTATTTTCAGAGGTTTTAGAAGTGGTAAAAATTACCTAAAAAAAGTTTTAATTTTTTTCAAAAAAAGTATTGACTTTAGATTAAAATGATGGTAATATTTTATTTAGTTCCGCGACGAAAATAAGTCAAAAAAACGATTAAAAAACTTTTTTAAAAAAATTTTAAAAAAGTGTTGACAAAGAAAAAAATACATAGTATAATACAAATCGTTCACACGAAAGGAACAAAAAAGTACATTGAAAAGTAAACAGTAAATCCTTTAGAGAATAAACCAAAACGGT
>CAZHCX010000078.1:0-5120 GCA_964531445.1 uncultured Clostridium sp.
AATGTTATACCTTTGTTATCTTTTGATAATTTCATTTTTTATCTTCTCCCTTTTAATATATTTAATAAAATTTAAAAATCGCAAATAAACAACAAAACTAACTTGTATCAAAAATAGATACAAGCATTTTGTTGTCTTTATATTTTATTATTTTATTAACTAAACTACTGATATATATATATAGGCCTGCAAGGCTTTCAAGGTTTTTCATCATTTGTAATCTCCACTTCTAAATTCTTTAATACTTTTCGTAAATTAATTTTACAATAACATTCTAAATTTTGCAATAGTTTTTACTCTTATTTTTGTTTACACATTCTGCAATTCCTGCATCAAATTCTTATATTTAATCAAAAACACATCTTTATCTTTCAAATTAACAGAATTTTGAAGTTCATTAATCATAACATAAGTCTTGTTAATATTATACTGATTACCCTTTTCCTCAGTACTAATATTAGTAACAAGCTTAGTAAACTCTTGAACGGCATCATTAATATTCTTAGAAACCTCATCCCAATTTTCCTGTTCTAAAATGCTATAAGCCTTAAAAATATTATTCTTAGTTCTAATAACAGTTCTCTCTTTTTCATCATTTGTACAAGAGTCTACAAAACCAGGTAAATAATTATACAATATTGATAATTCTTTTAAACTATTTTCCTTATTCTCCTCTTTAACAGCTTTTGTCAAATTATCATACTGTTTATTAAAACCAGTTATATCCTCCTGATTAGCTGAAGTTTGATACAAATCAATTGTTGTAGAATACAAAGAAGTGTAAATCACCTCAACTTGATTTTTAATTTTTTTCCAATCAATATCTGATGTTTTTGTCAAAACACCTGTCTCTTCTAATTTAAATTGTTTATTAGATTCTTTAGAATCTGATGGTGTTTCAGCCTTTTTAGAACCACCTTCAGATGAACTAGAAGAACCTCCACCAGAGCTTGAACTTGAACCGGAAGAAGATTCTGAACCTGAGCCTGAAGAACCTGATTCTCCAGAAGATTCACTCTCTTCTACTTTACTTGATGATATTTCATAATTTTCAAACTTAATATTATTTAATTGATTAAAAATATCTTGAAATTTGCTTTCTAAATATTTAACTTCAGATAAAGTCTTATCACTTTTTTGTTCCTCAATATCATGTTCTCCAAAAACTTTATAAAGAAAAAAACCTGCTGCAATAACAATAACAATTATGACCAAATACGCAATTTTATTATAAATTTTCAAAATATTACCTCCCATTATTAATTAATTTTATTATTATCAATATTAATAAAATTATTCTACGTATATTTTCAAAAAACAAATGTCATAATTATAAAAAGAAATGATTAAAAAAGAATCACATATAAAAAAGGAGATTTTTATGGTTTCAGTTAATATTTATAGTAACAATTCAAATGAAATAGAAAAATTTTTAACATCATTTTATAACACATCAATTGATATCGAAAATGAACAAAAATGGGAACATATCTATGAAAATCCAATTGAAATTGTTGATATAATTGGCGCTTTTATAGACAATTATGAAGATTTTAATATACGTATGTTAATTTCAGTTGACAAAGATTTATATATAAATATCACACCACAAAATGCAGAAAATATTCTTAAATATTTATTTGAAAGATTTCCGTACTAAGTCACATATCTACTTTTTCTTGCATATAATATAATTAAAATTGAGTGTCCATTTCAAAAACGTCCACAAATGTACATATAAAAAAATGAATTTTTTTGGAGGTATATTATGTGTGGTTTTGTTGGCTTTTGCAATTTAAAGAAAGACGTTTCATCTGACAAAAATATATTATTAAATATGAATTCTACTCTTGCACGAAGAGGTCCTGACGAAGAAGGTTTCTATTTGCAAAAAAATGTTGGTCTTGCCCATAAAAGACTTATTGTTATTGACCCTGAGGGTGGAAAACAACCTATGATAGAAAAATATTCTTATGGTGAATATGTTATTGTTTACAATGGTCAGATTTATAATACTCAGGAACTAAAAGATACTTTACTAGAAAATGATTATACTATTAACAGTCACTCTGATACAGAAATTCTTTTAAAAGCTTACATACATTATGGTTCTGATGTTGTTAAACATTTAAATGGTATTTTTGGTTTTGCAATTTGGAATAGTAGAAAAAAAGAATTGTTCTTAGCTCGTGATCATTTTGGTGTTAAACCTTTATTTTACACTATAATTGATGGAAGTCTTGTTTTTGCTTCTGAGATTAAAGCTCTTTTTGAATATCCAGGTGTTGATAAGGTTTTAGATAATCAAGGTATTTGTGAACTATTTGGAATTGGTCCTGCTCATACTCCGGGAACTACAATTTTCAAAAATATTTATGAGATTAAACCTGCTCATTGTGCTACTTTTAATAGTTATGGTTTGCATATCGAAAGATATTGGAAATTGAAATCTGAGCCTCATACTGATAGTTTGGGAAAAACATGTGAAAAGGTTAAATATTTATTAAATGATGCTATTACTAAACAGCTTGTTTCTGATGTTCCTCTATGTACTTTTCTTTCTGGTGGATTGGATTCAAGTATAATTACAAAATTTGCTGCTGATTATTGTAAGGATAATGGTCTGCCACCTTTAGACACTTATTCTATCGATTATGTGGATAATGATAAAAACTTTGTTAAAAGCGATTTTCAGCCAAATTCTGATAACTACTATATAAATCTAATGAATTCAAATTTGCATACAAATCATCACAATATTGTGATTGATACACCTGAACTTGCAGAATACCTAGAAGATGCAATGATTGCTCGTGATATGCCTGGTATGGCTGATATTGATTCTTCTATGTTGTTATTCTGTAAATATGTAAAAAAAGAAATGACTGTCTCTTTAACTGGTGAATGCGCTGATGAGATTTTTGGTGGTTATCCTTGGTTCTTTAGAGAAGATGCTTTGAATAGTGGTACTTTTCCTTGGTCAATTGCAATAGATGAACGTCAAAAACTTTTGAATCCTGCAATTGGTCAAAAGGTTAATTTAAAAAGTTATATTGATTATAGATATAACGAAAGTCTATCTGAAGTAGAAATTTTAGATTCTGATTCTGCTGAAACAGCTGAAAAGAGAAAAATTTCTCATTTAACTTTAAATTGGTTTATGCAAACATTGCTAGATCGTTCTGATAGAATGGCTATGTATAACGGCTTTGAACTTCGTGTTCCTTTCTGTGATTATCGTTTAGCTCAATATGTATGGAATATTCCTTGGGAACAAAAAGCCTTGAATGGTAGAGAAAAAGGTTTACTTAGATATATTTGCAGAGATTTTCTTCCTGCTGAAATTGTTGATAGAAAGAAGTCCCCTTATCCTAAAACTCACAATCCAACTTACCTTGCTAAGGTTAAGGAAATGCTTACTAAAATTATGCAAGATAAAAATGCTCCTATAAATAATTTGTTAAATAGATATAATATTTTGGATATTTTAGATTCAAATGGTTCTAGCTTTACTCGTCCTTGGTTTGGCCAACTTATGACTGGGCCTCAACTTATGGCTTATTTGTGCCAGGTTAATATGTGGCTTGAAAAGTATAATCCAAAAATTGAACTTTAATCGCTTATATTTTTCATTTTAATAAGGAAAAGAGGTCGCAATTAGCGGCCTCTTACTCTATGTCTTACCTTTCTTCTTCTATTTGCCATTAATTCCTTTTCTGCATCCATATCAACTTTCAAACAGAAAAATTGAATTGATGAATATAAAAAAATTGAACCAATAGCTCCTACTGTCAATCCTGTTTCTACACTAAGTTTTCCGATTGGAATTAGTGCAAATCCTGAACATGTAATAATAGTTGATGCTATTACACATAAAAATAAGACATTTGAGATTTTGCTTTTCATTTTGTTCTCCTTCTAATAAATTAATACTGTTAATAGTTACTATATGTAAACTCCTGTGTTGCTTTAGGAGATAATAAAAAATAAATCTATATTTAATATTAACATATTTTTATTAATTTTTCAATAATTTTAGAACTTTAATTCCTTAAAATTTGAAGTTTTTGGAAATCCATACATTTCATAGATTTCATCAACAATACATGACACAACATTTTTATCTTTTATGCTATAACCTAATAAATTAAGAACATTTTCAATATCTTCTTCGTTCTTTCCTTCAAGTTCAAAATACGTTGGAATTTTGGGCCAAGTGTCTACTTCAATTAAATGATCTGCTAATGAATATGTTGTTCTCCTTTTTTCCAAATAACATTTATGTGCAAATCCTATTGCTTCCATAAATTCATTTGCTTCTTTCATTGATGAAACCTCAATCTCTATTTCTTTTAATGGTTGTAAAAATGTTTCGCTATCAGATTCTAAAATATGTTTTACTGTTAATGTTGTTTTTTCATTTGATGTTCTAAGTCTTATCCATTTATTTGGATTTAAACCGAGTTCACCCAAAAACTCCTTTAACTCTTCTTTATTTAATAAATCTAAAAAATTTTCTTTTTCTAAAACATCTGCTAAATTTTCATATCCAATTATATTTTTTAATTTTTCTTTTTGATCACTGCTTAAAAGTTTTTTTACTTCATATGATAAAAACTTCAATTTTTCTATTGATATTTCAAATTTCACTTGATTTTCTGGTTTATTTAACTGGAATAAAATATCTGCAAATCTTCCATATACTGTTGGTAAATCATATGTATACACATATTCCTCTTCTGTACATTTTAATTTTCCGCCTAAATTTAAAATTTTCTTTTCTAATTCTTCTTGGTCTATTTCCAAAACTTTTACTTCTAATTCCATTGAACTCATAGCTTTTCTCCTTTTTTATATTAATATCACAATTTAATGTAAATTTCAACATTGTAATTTACATAATTTCATGTTATACTATAACTAGTTTATTTTATAAATAGCTTAAATCATTTAACAATGAGAGGCTATTTATGCCTCTCAAATAATTTTAGGAGGTAAAATTTTATGCAGATGCAGAATGAAAAAAATTTAATTAATCGGGTTTTAAAAATATATAATGAGGAGGTATACTGTGTAACTGTTTATTAAGTTGAAACTTTGAAATATGTTTGCTATGTATT
>CAZHCX010000079.1:0-1329 GCA_964531445.1 uncultured Clostridium sp.
AGTTAAAAAAATTTTTTTCAACACTTTTACATAAAATTTCTTTAATTTTCTTCATTTTTTTGAATTTTATAGACTTTTTCTACAATTTATACTAAAATATCACTATAAATCAAACAAGGAGGCAAACATGAAAAAATTTGAAAAATATTCAGCAACACCCGAAAATCCAAAATGGGAACAAATAATAAGTAGAGAAACTCCACTATATAAAAGAGATAATGATATAAGAGATGAATTTGAAAGAGATTATGGAAGAATTATACACTGCAATGCCTATAGAAGATTAAAACATAAAACTCAAGTATTTTTTTCTCCAGAAAACGATCATATATGCACAAGAATTGAACACGTAACACACGTAGAATCAATAAGCCATACAATTGCAAAATATTTAGGACTAAATACTGAATTAACAAAAGCAATAGCTGTAGCTCATGATTTGGGTCATAGTCCATTTGGTCACGAAGGAGAACACATTTTATCAGAAATAAGTAAAAGAGATTTGGATAAACCATTTTGGCATGAAAGAAATGGTCTTGATTTTGTAGAAAATATCGAACTACTTGAAGACACAAACAATTATATGCAAAATCTTGATTTAACTTATGCAGTAAGGGACGGCATCATTTCACATTGTGGAGAAATTGATGAAAATTGTGTAAAACCAAGAGATAAATTTATCAATCTACAAGACTACACATATCCAAATGAATATGCACCTTTCACTTGGGAAGGATGTGTAGTAAAAATTTCAGATAAAATATCATATATTTTTAGAGACATTGAAGATGCAGTTACGTTAGGAATTTTAGATGAACATATTGAGTCTCTTCTATCTTTGTTAAATATAACATCTGATAAAAAATCAATTAATAACACAATAGTAATAAATAATTTAATTAAAGATTTATGTGAAAATTCATCACCAAAAAAAGGTTTATGTTTTTCTCCAGAAGCTTTAGAATTAATGGATAAAATAAAAAAATTTAATTACAAAAATATATACAAATCAAAAAGAATAAAACCATCAACAAGATACTTTAATCTTGTTATAAACGAAATTTATGATTTATTAAAATCTACTTATTCAAAAAATTGTACATTAGAAAACTTAGAAAATTTATCTAAAACATATCCAAAACTTGGATTAGGTTTTTTAAGTTTTCTATATAACTATTTTAACTTTGGAAATAGAGATTCATTACGATTAAAAAATAAAATAGTATTTTCAATAGAAAATAAAAAAGATTTTTATCAAGCAATAATTTACTATATTTCAGGTATGACAGATAATTTTGCAATTGAAATTTATAACGAAATAATACATTT
>CAZHCX010000079.1:1429-5118 GCA_964531445.1 uncultured Clostridium sp.
ATTATATATCATAAAAATATGTCGCTTCCAAATCTGCTTCGTGCATCAACAATGCTAAAGGATATTTTTTATATGCTGCACCAATTGTATTGTAAAGCTCTTTTGGTTCTGTATATCCCATGTGCCAACGAATTGAGTATTTCTCTTCAGGTGTTAATTTCATATATTCAGTTATCATCATAACTGATTTTTCTCCATGACCATAAGGTATTGTATCATCTATTGTATAATATGGCACTTTTTCCCAAACGCCTAATGCATTTTTTGCATTTCTATAATCTACTTTATAGAAATTTGCTTTGCACAAATCGTGTAATAATGGCACTAAAATTAATGTTTCTGGATTTACATCTAATGGTTCAATATTTGTTTCTACCTTATGTTTTAATATTTCATAAACTTTCATACTGTGTTCTACTAATCCGCCTTCATAGTCTCCATGAAATCTTGTACTTGCTGGTGCTTTAAAGAAATCAGTTTTTTCTATAAATTGAATCAATTCATCTATACCTTCTCTTTTTACTTGTCTTAATAATTCTAAAAATTGTTCTTTCATTATATCAACTTCCTTATCTATTTTTTAGTAATTATATAAGTATCAAATTAAAATGTCAATATTATTGATTTTTTTACATTTTATTGATACTATATTTATAGTAAAAAAGTGGAAGGAATTAATTATTATGAAATTTATAAGGAAGTTATTTATAGCTATTATATTGCTAATACTTATAATAGCATCAGTTTTATTTTTTATTGGTCATTCCTATTATTCTTCAAAATTAAAGGAAAAACCTTTATTGACAAGAGTATCTGAAATTACTAAAAAAGACAACTTTGTAAAGTTTGATGATATGTCTCAATATTATAGAAATGCAGTCATAAGTGTTGAGGATCACAGATATTACGACCATGGCCCTGTTGATTTTATAGCAATTGCAAGAGCATTATTTACAAATGTTAAAAATCAAAAACTTCAAGAAGGTGGAAGTACAATTACACAACAGGTAGCAAAAAATATTGTTTTTTCTCAAGAACAAACTTGGTTACGTAAATTGGGAGAAATTTTTGCAGCTTATGATTTAGAAAAAAATTATTCTAAAAAAGAAATTTTTGAATTATACGTTAATACCTCTTATTTTGGAGAAGGATTTTATGGCATAAATGATGCAAGTTATGGTTATTACAACAAATCTCCTAAAGAACTTAATTTAGATGAAGCATCTATGCTTGCTGGTGTTCCAAATGCTCCATCTGTTTATGCTCCAACTGTAAATCCTAATTTAGCAAAAAAGAGACAAGCCCATGTTTTAAATACAATGCTTGAATATGGCTATATATCAAAAGAAGAAGCTCTATCTATTAAATAACACTTATTAATCTTTCAAACTATATACTTTATACAAAGCTTAAATCAAATTTTGATTTGAGCTTTGTTTTTATTTAATATTTATTTTTTCACATATTTAGTTTGTTTTCTTTTTCAATTTTATCTGTTATTGTTTTTTTATTTTATCCAATCGGTTAATTAATTTTTATTTTTATAACTTAAGTAAATTATTGTAGAACTTATTGGTTATAGTTCTATAATAGTTGATATATAGGAGGTTTTAATGAATTTAGATTTAGAAAAATTTAGTTATAGGTTAACTGTACTATTAGATGAAAATAATATGAAACAAACAGAATTAGCAAAAAAAGTTGGAATTTCTAATGTTACAATTTGTAGATATTTAACTGCAGAAAGAATTCCCCGTTTAGATGTAGTAATAAAAATAGCTTCATTATTTAATGTTTCTGTCGATTACTTACTTGGCTTATCCAATGATAAAGTAATTAATGATTCAGAAGATAATTACGATTTTAATATATTAGCAATAATAGATAAACTTTATTCTTTAGAAAAAGGAGTTAATTTATCAAAATCCCAAATTGAATTAATTAAAAAATTATTGTTAGCAAATAAAGATTTTATTTTATCCGCATGAAAAGACCCAGTTATCAACTGGGCCTTTTTTGAACCTCATCAAAAAAATATTGTTGCAGCACGATCAGTTATTTTTGAATCTAATATATTTTCCAATTTATATATCTGATTAACCACCTCGCACTCAAACTGTTCAGGTTCATAATTTTTTTCTTTCACCATTTTTAGAATACTCACTCCTCTTCGGCTTTTTAATCTTGATACAATTACAATATAATCTAATTTTTCTTCAAGAATATCCTTATTTCCAACAATTTCAAGGCATTTCCCCTCAGAATAATAAAAAATATACTTTTTCTGATTATTATTTCTGATGCAAATATTTTCATTATTTCTTGAAACAATAACCCCTGCATCTTTTAAAAATAAATGTGACTTAATTTCAGCTTTTTTATTATCCTGCTTTTTATCTGCTTGATCCGCATGATCTGTTTGATTTGCTTGATTTGTTTTAGATTGAATTGTTTTAATGTCATCACTATTTGACTTATTATTATTTTTATTTTTAGTTTTACTATTTTCTTCGTTTGGATGAAAATAAATAAAATCAAACCCTAGACATTTTGCACGAAGTGCAAGATTTTTGTCTGCCGTTATAAGTGTCTGTCTTATTTTTGAAGGTTGAATTTCCAAATAATTAAGAAGAGCATTGTCAATAGCATCTGCTTCATCTTTGTTTTCTTTGAATGGAACAAGAATAAATTTATTGTTATCTTCTAACATTTTTAAACAATACTTATTAATATTGTAAATCAATTTTTTCTTGTCTAGTTTTAAATTGGATGGTTTCATTAGTCTGTTTATTTCATTAACAGTTGCTAATAAGACTGTTACTCTGTTACTCTTTTCAATAACATCAATGGTATCCTGACTATTCAATGCAGAAGTATCCAACAATATATTATCAAAATTTGCATTTTCAGAAATATAAAATCTTCCATTTTCCGTATAAGTTTCTGTAAAATCATCTTTACTAACCTTTGCAGAATTATCTTTATTTTGAATTTCATCATATTTTGGTTTTGTTCTAATATTGTCTTCTACTCTGTCTCCTTCGTTTTTCTTTAACAAGCTAAGATAATATTGTGCTGTTGATTTTTTGTATCCAATTTCCATTAAATACTCTAAAGTTATAACATCTGGAATGCCTTCAAGTCTTTGCCTAATCTCGTTTGTTGTTAATTTTTCTTTCCGTATAAGTACTCCAACTTCGCTTACTGGTCTTGTTTTCATGGTGAATCTCCTTTCTTTGCTTATGCCCTTTATTGTATAGGCACATTTTTATAATGTTAACAAACTAATTGTACCATTTTATGTAAAATAAATCAATAAAAAACGAAGATTATGTCGAATAAAAATATTTTACTCTTAAATAATCTTCTTTTTTTATATTAATCTTCTACATCTAATTTGATATGAACATCTTTTAATTGTTGCTCTGAAACTTTTGATGGAGCTCTCATTAATAAATCTCTTGCTTTTTTATTTTTAGGGAATGCAATAACTTCTCTTATATTTTGAGAATCTTCTATTAACATTACCATTCTATCAACTCCAGGTGCAGCACCAGCATGTGGTGGTGTACCGTATTGGAAAGCATTATATAATGCACCAAATCTATTTTTAACTTCTTCTTCGCCATATCCAGCAATTTCAAATGCTTTTACCATTATTTCTGGATTATGATTTCTTACAGCTCCTG
>CAZHCX010000080.1:0-5047 GCA_964531445.1 uncultured Clostridium sp.
CTGTAGATATCATATCACAAAAACCTCCTTTTTTCAATATTTTGAGGCTATTTTTTACTTTTTTTACCAGTACAGATAATTAAAAGTAAAAAAATAAAGCCGACTAAATCGACTTATATATTGTGAAATGATATTCACTTTTGTTTTCTTCAAACTCAGTTATTTCAATATGTATAACTGGTTCGACGAAAACGCATTATGGAGCAGGTAGTGGGAATCGAACCCACGTCATCAGCTTGGAAGGCTGAGGTTCTACCATTGAACTACACCTGCATGTCGCTCCTGACAGTTATAGATTATAAATGATTTTTTTATAACTGTCAAGAGTTTTTCTAAAATTTTTTAAAATTTTTCAATCAAATGTTTCAACCATTGGGGACGTTGTTTATTTGGTTGATTTTATGTTACTGATTTTTATTTCTAATAAAATCACCCTCAAACTCTTCTGCAAGAATGTCCATTTCGATTGTATCATAATATTTTCCATTTACGAACTCGCTTTTTCTTCTTCTACCATATTCTTTGAATCCACATTTCTTATAACATTTTAAAGCTCTTTCGTTAAATTCCATTAAGTCTAATTTTATATTATTTAAATTTAAATATTTAAATCCATATTCTAATATAAGTCTAATAGCTTCTGTTCCATATCCTTTACTTCTGTAATCTTTATCTCCAATGAATATTCCTAATGTTCCTCTTCTCTTTATGTGATTTATATTTTCAATACTGATACTTCCTATTAATTTATTATCTTCTAAAGTTACAATTGCAAATGCTGCTTCCAAATTTATATTTTCTTCTAAATATTTTTTCTCTGATTCAAATGTTATAACATTCCCGCTTCTTCCTAAATAATCTGTTGTATCAAAATCATTTAGCCATTCTGTGTATTTTTCCGCATCTTCTGTACTTCTTGGTGATAAGTAAATTCTATCTCCTATTAATTTTTTGTAATATTTCATTCTAATCTCCTCCTTTTATATTTATTTTCTTTACATGACTTTTTGTCTTTTTATCTCTATGTACACTCGTAATAATACAAAAAAGCCTTGCAAAGAAATCCTTAAGACTCCTCCGCAAGACTGTGTCTTACATCTGTGTAAATAATCTTTTTTGATTATCCTATACCGCTCGATTTTCTCTAGGTATACTCTTAATATGTTTCCATTTTAGCATAAATTTTCTATGCTGTCAAATTTTTAGTACATTCCTTCCATTCCTGCACCCATTCCATTATCATGACCACAGTGGCAATCTTTTTCCGGAATATCTGTTACTAAGCTTTCTGTTGTAATTACCATTGAAGCAATTGATGCTGCATTTTGCAATGCACTTCTTGTAACTTTTGTTGGATCTACAATTCCTGATTTTTTCATATCAACATATTCTTCTTTACTTGCATCAAATCCAATTCCAGCTTCTGATTTTCTAACTTTATCAGCAATTACTGCTGGTTCTAATCCTGCATTTCTAGCAATTTGTTTTACAGGCTCTTCTAATGATTTTAAAACTATTTCTGCTCCTAATTTTTCACCATTAGAAAGTTCATTTACTGTTTTTTCAACAGCAGATGTTACATTTATTAAAGCTGTTCCACCTCCTGCAACTATACCTTCTTCAACAGCAGCCTTTGTTGCAGAAAGAGCATCTTCAATTCTTAATTTTTTATCTTTCATTTCAGTCTCTGTTGCTGCTCCAACTTCAATAACAGCAACTCCTCCAGACATTTTAGCAAGTCTTTCATGTAGACTTTCTTTGTCGTATTCGCTCTTAGTTTCATTAATTTGAGCTTTTATTTGACCAACTCTGTCTGCTATTTGTTGTTTATCTCCTGCACCATCAACAATTATTGTATTTTCCTTTTGAACTTTTACTTGTCTTGCTCTACCTAATTGTTCAATTTGTGTATCTTTTAACTCTAATCCTAAATCAGATGTAATAACTTCTCCACCTGTTAAAATTGCTATATCTTCAAGCATTGCTTTTCTCTTATCACCAAATCCAGGTGCTTTTACAGCAACAACATTTAAAACACCTCTTAATTTATTAAGAACTAATGTTGATAAAGCTTCGCCTTCTATATCATCACAGATTATTACTAATTTACCAGATTGTTGCATTAATCCTTCAAGTAATGGTAATATTTCTTGGATATTACTTATTTTTTTATCTGTTATCAAAATGTATGGATTTTCAACAACAGCTTCCATTTTTTCTGTATCTGTAACCATATATGGAGAAACATATCCTTTATCAAATTGCATACCTTCAACAACTTTTAGGCCTGTTGTTGATGTCTTTGATTCTTCAATTGTAATAACTCCATCTTTAGAAACTTTTTCCATAGCCTCTGCAATTAATTCACCAACTTCATCATTGTTAGCAGAGATACTTGCAACTCTTGCTATATCTTCTTTTCCATTTACAGGCACGCTTATGTTTTTAAGTTCTTCAACAGCTGATTTAACAGCTTTATCAATACCTCTTTTCATAGCCATTGGATCAGCACCAGCAGCAACATTTTTAACTCCTTCTTTAATCATAGCTTGAGCCAAAACTGTAGCTGTAGTTGTACCATCACCAGCAACATCATTTGTCTTTTCAGAAACCTCTTTAACCAAACGAGCTCCCATATTTTCAAACTTATCTTCTAACTCAATTTCCTTTGCAATTGTAACACCATCATTAGTAATAAGAGGTGCTCCAAAACTTTTATCCAATACCACATTTCTACCTTTTGGTCCTAATGTAACCTTAACAGTGTCAGCTAATTTATTAACACCTTCTAACAAAGACTTTCTTGCATCTTCTCCAAATTTTATTTGTTTTGCCATTTTAATCATTTCCTCCTTCTTTAGGGATTGAGGGACGTTCCTTAAAATCCCGTTTTGCAGGGATTATGGGACAGTCCTTGATTAAAGGAGTGTCCCTCCTTCCCTTCTAGCAGGGATTTTAAGGAACGTCCCTCAATCCCTGTTTTTATTATTCTACTATTGCTAATATGTCTTCTTGTTTTAAGATTATATATTCTGTTCCTTCGTATTTTACTTCTGTCCCAGAATATTTATTTACTATAACATTATCGCCTTTTTTTATGTACATTTCTTCTAATTTTCCGTCTATTTTTTCTCCAGGCCCTACTTCTATAACTTCTGCTATTTGTGGTTTTTCTTGAGCTGTGCTTGCTAGTATTATTCCACTTTTTGTTGTTTCTTCGCCTTCTTTCATTTTTATTAATACTCTACTTCCTAATGGTTTAATCATTGTATTACCTCCTTTAATTTTTCCATTTTAGAATGTTGTTCTTTAATTATTAGCACTCTTTTTGTCTAACTGCTAATAATTTATACCTTTTGTTAGCAGTTGTCAATACAGTTTGCTAATAATTCACATAAAATTCACATTTTTTGTTTTTTATTGATTTATCCATATATTATATTTTCTTTTATCTAATTTTAGAACTCTTTTTAAAAAACCTTTATAGAATTTGTTTTTATTCTATAAAGGTTTTTATTTTACATTCTTGATTTTGCTGCTTCTACTAATCCAACAAATAATGGTGCTGGGTTATTTGGTCTTGATTTTAATTCTGGATGGAATTGCCCTGCTATAAAATATGGGTGGTCGTTTGTACTCATCTCAACTATTTCAACTAACTCTCCATCTGGTGATGTTCCAGAACAGATTAATCCTGCTTTTTCTAATCTTTCTTTAAAATCATTATTGTATTCAAAACGATGTCTGTGTCTTTCTGAAATTTCCGTTTTTCCATATACTTTTTGTGCTAATGTTCCTTCTTTTAAAATACATGGATAGGCTCCTAGTCTCATTGTTCCACCTTTTTTGTTTACTGATTTTTGATTTTCCATTATGTGTATTACTTGATTTTCAGTTTCTGCATCAAATTCTTCTGAGCTTGCATCTTTTAATCCTAATACATTTCTTGCATACTCAACAACACTCATTTGCATTCCTAAACAAATTCCTAAAAATGGAACTTTGTGTTCTCTTGCATATTTGATTGTTTCTATTTTTCCTTCTATTCCTCTGTTTCCAAATCCTCCTGGTACAATGATTCCATCAAATTCTTTTAATAAATCTTCTGCTGTTTCTTCTGTTATAGATTCACAGTCAATTAATTTTATATCTGTTTCTACATTGTTTTCAAATCCTGCATGTTTAACACTTTCGATTACTGATATGTATGAATCTTCTAGTTTTATGTATTTTCCTACTATTGCAATTTTTACTTTTTTATTTTTATCGATATTTCTGATTTTTGTAATCATTTCTTCCCATTTTTGATTTTGTGGTTCTTCTTTTTCTAGTCTTAGGTGTCTACATACTTCTTTTGCTAATCCTTCTTCTTCAAGCATTAATGGTACTGCATATAGGTTGTCTGCTGTTTTGTTTTGGATTACTCCTGTTTTTCTTACATTGCAGAATAATGCTAATTTTTCTCTTATATTTTCTGGTATATCTTGTTCTGTTCTACATACTAAAATGTCTGGTTTAATTCCATAACTTTGTAATTCTTTTACTGAGTGCTGTGTTGGTTTTGATTTTATTTCGTTTGATCCATATATGTATGGAAGCAATGTTACGTGTATAAAACATACATCTTCTGATGATTTTTCAAGTCCAACTTGTCTGATTGCTTCAACTATTGATAGTCCTTCTATGTCTCCTACTGTTCCACCAACTTCTGAAATAACAATTTCTGTGTCTGTATCTTCAAACCCATAAATTTTTTCTTTTATTTGATTTGTGATGTGTGGTATTACTTGTACTGTTTTTCCTAAGTAATCTCCTCTTCTTTCTTTTTCGATTACTTCTGAGTATATTCTTCCCATTGTGATACTTGAGTTTCTTGTAAGATTTTCATCTATAAATCTTTCGTAATGTCCTAAGTCTAAGTCTGTTTCTGCTCCATCATCTGTTACAAATACTTCTCCGTGTTCATATGGGTTCATTGTTCCTGGGTCTACGTTTATGTATGGGTCGAATTTTTGTATTGTTACTTTATATCCTCTGTTTTTTAATA
>CAZHCX010000081.1:0-4956 GCA_964531445.1 uncultured Clostridium sp.
GTCTTTTATATGTTTTAAATTTTACAATATTATTCAGTTTTTGTCTAGAATATTTCTAAATTTTTTATAACTTATCTTTTAAAATTATTAAAACTACAATTTATACAATGCTATGAATTGAAAAAGAGCCACAACTAAGTAGCCCTTATTCACTAGATTCCCCCTTTCGTCATGATGCCAATGCCTCAGCAATTCCTTCCTCAAAACCTTCCAAGCAATCTTTCTGGAACAAATACAATGATTCTGCCTTATTGATTAACTTTCTTCTTAAAAAGCCATCCTTCATCAGCATACGAGTTGTATTGATGTCCATCTGGAATTTACCATTTCCCTTATGGATAAAGAGATACTCTCCATCACGGAATGTAATCTTATCTGGAGAATAAGTTCCTACACTTCCATCAGGATATGTAATCTCAAAGAAATCAATCTTTCCATACTTTTCTGAAACGGTAAAGTTAGAAGTTGATGTAGAAAATGCTTTTCGTTCTCCTGTTGCTGTTTTCAAGTAGGAAATCAACTTGTTATAAGCTTTTTCCATTTCTGCCTCAAGGTTACTGATGTTTGTTAAGATGTATGCCATATTTTTTTCCTCCTCATTTATTTGCATTCAATAACAAGTTTCTATTACAATGCGTTATTACGCATATCTAACCTAATTATACCATGTTTTATGTAAATTCGCAAATTTAATGAACTATTATAAAATTATTGAATTTTCTTTTCCCAAATTTTTCTTATATATTTTAATGATAATGTTGATAATGTAAAGCCTATAACTGGTACTAACGAACTTAATAATATATTATCATAATTTCTTATTACATACGAATAAGTTATAACTACAATATATGTTAAAATCATTATACAGATTTTTCTTGTCCAACTAGTTTCCCAAGATTTATCTAGTTCAACTCTTTTATTTCTTTCTTCAATTTTAATTATTTTTTCTTCTAATTCTTTTAATTCCATAACAAAACCTCCCTAACCTTTATTATAGCATAATTGGGGCTATTTTTCAACTTTTTGCATTTTATGTAAATTTATGATATAATAATGATATATGTACTTTGAAAATAGAATAAAAATCCATACATTCCATCAAGTAACAAGAAAATTTATTCAGAGAAAAGGAGAAATTGCATTATGGAAAAAATGTATAAAGAAGTAGTAACTGGTAATCGTTATGATTATGAAAGAGCAAATCAGCATCACGTCGAATTGACTTTGCAGAAAGTAATGGCAAAAGATATGCCAAATATCGAATCTGCTTTTATTTATGCAAATCATTGCGGATGTTGTTTGCACTATGGTATGGCACTGTTTAAGCTTTTAAGAGAAGCTGGAATTGATGCTTATATCTCTATCACTATGGAAGAAAATCCAATTACACATGAAATGACTGATAATCATGTTAGTGTGTATTACATCAAAGATGGAAAGGAGTATATCGCAGATCCTGTTGAAACTGTTAAATCTGGTAAAGGAGAATACTTTGATATTCCTGTTCAGGAATACTACGAAAATAATGGTACAATTTGGATTTATGACCCCTATGGAGAGTATGGAGAAGAATTATTCTATCAGAGCTTTTTAAATCATCCTTTAAAGACTTTTAATGGATAAAAGCCCAATCATTTTAAGGTTTCATTTGCCAAAAAAAGAAGCACTCTAGCTCATTTGCTAAAGTGTTTCTTTTTAATTTGTTGATAATTTTAATTTTTGGATTTTATTTTGTTTTTCTTCTGTAATTTTTTCATAATATTCAATAAGTTTATCTAATCTTTCATTTGATAAATTATCAATTAAATTAGGATTATCCTCTATTTCTTTCATAAATTGTTTCAATTTATATTCTTTATTAATACTACCTTCAATATTTACTTTTAGTTCATTTGAAAATGTTGTTTTATCCTTAGAAATGCTTTCTTCTTCTGAAATATTATTTTGAGTAGTATTATCATTTTTATTAAATTTTCTTAATATCTTTATCTTCCAAAAATTCTTAATTCTTTCCCAAAAAGAAATTTCATCTTTAGGTATTAAACTATTGTTCACCAAAATCAACTCCTCCAGTTTCTTTTTGACTTTCTAGTTCTGCAATAATTTTATCTTGTTCTTTACTTAAAGCAATTAAATCTTTTGCTTTCTTTAATTTTTGTAATCTTTCAATTCTTTTGGCATTTTCTTCTTGTTTTTTACTCATTTCATCAATAAAACCATCAAGTTGAGCATCATCTAATTCTTCAATATTCACACCATTATAAGTTGAATTTTCACTTTCTGTTGGTATTTGTTCTGTATCTACTTCATTTTCTGATACTACTTCAGTGTCTTCATCATTTATTATTTCTGGTGTTTCCTTATAAGCTCTCATCAATACAGAATAAATGTATTTACATTGTTCTTCTATAGCTTGTGCAACCTCAAATCCTTCTCCATATACATTAATATTGCGTGGATGAACTCCTGTACCATTATTATGTCCAACATGTACCCCATTTAATTCATCTTTACTATTAAAAACTTCTTCAGGTGAAATTTCTGCTCGGAATATTTCATTTTGATCACCTATTTGGTATTGTGGATTTTTTTCTAAAATACTTTTTATAATTTGACTTATCTGTGCTTCATCTATATCACTTTTACCATCTAGTTCTACTTGAAAAAATTCACTTATTTCCTCTCCAGCTACTATTGTAACCTGTCTATGTAAATTAAATCTATCACCTTCTAAAGTATATGCATCACTTGTTCTGTCTAATAAATCCACTTCTGAATAAACATCATCTTTATCAATTGTTACCACATAAGGATATTTCCCATGCATACGTAAAGATTGTTCTCTTTTAAAAGTTATTTTCTCAGGATTCTTTTTATCTATTGTAATATCCAATCCCCCAATATGCATATTTATATTTCCTGTCATTCCTAATTTTTGTTGTTCTTTAATATAATCTCTAATTAATCGTACATTAACTTCCTCAATTTCACTATCTTCATTCGAAAATATTTGCTCTGCACTAAGATTACCCCAAATTTCTGCTCTTTCTTCAGCATATTTACTTCTTTCTAAAGGTGGAAGATTCGCCCAAACAGTATCACTTCTACCAAAACTATTATTTTGTGTTTCTCTCTTTAATCCTTGTACTATTTTCCAAGCATCATTCATAAATATTCCTCCATATATAAAATTTACATTTGTGCTTTTTTAATTTTTGATTTATTTTCTTCTATTATAGCATCATAATATTTATCTAACCTTTTTAATTGTTCAATGGTTAATTTATTTAATGCTTCTCTATTACCATCTATTTCATCAAGAAATTTTTCTCTCTCAATTTCTTTGTTTAGGTTATTAACTGTATTTGATACATCAATATTTTGTATTTTGATTTCTTCTATAAAATTTCTTTCTTCTATATGCTTTTTTATTTCTACACTATTTTCTTCTAAAGCAACATT
The DNA here is from genome assembly GCA_964531445.1 of uncultured Clostridium sp. Lineage (GTDB taxonomy): Bacteria > Bacillota > Clostridia > TANB77 > CAG-508 > CAG-269. The sequence continues at coordinate 3,466 of CAZHCX010000081.1, forward strand.
CTTCTTACTAAATAAATTTTGGAAAAATTGCTTTATTTTAGTAATTAAATTCGGCTTATATTCAATTAAACCTTTATTATCCATTTGTATATACTCCTTTGTATCTCTTAATCATCAAAATCTATTGCTTGACCTTCTAACTCTTTTAGTGTTTTTCTTTGTTCTCTAATAATTTTTTGTTTTGCTAATAATCTATCAATTTGAGCTTGTTTTATTTTTTCATTATTTGCATCAATTTCTTGATCCATTTCTTCTTCCAGTTTTGATAAGTCTTCTGTGCTAATTTCTCCTAATGGTTTACTAGGTCTTATTATTTCTCCAAATTCATTGACTTCAAATCCCGCATCTCTTGCAGATTTAGATTTCATCTCTTTAGCCAATAAAGCTTCAATTTCATCGTTCGATGGTTGCACGAATTCGCTTAATTCTAGATTAGCTTTAATATATTCTTCAATCATTTCAATTAGTCCACTATTTATTTCCCATTCAAGATTATCTACTTCATGACCATCTTCAGCCATTTCTGTATATGATTTTCTTGTTTGCATTAATTTTGAATATTCCTGTTTAATTTCTTCTGGACTCATAGATGGAAGTCTTGTTCCTAATTCTCCCATTTCAATCATATATATCTGACTTTCAAGTTCTTTTATCCTATCTTCATAATCATGGCGTTCTCTTCTCATATATTCTATTTCAAAAGATTCATATCGTTCCTGAAAATCTTCTACATTCATTTTATTTTCTAACTCAGATAAATAATATTTAACATCACTTAATTCATCTAATAGCTCTTCTTTATCTGCATTTTCTGGTTGTAATGAATCACTGCCTTCAATATTTTTTATATTATCGCTATCTATTGAAACTTCCTCATTTTCATCACCATAATTATAACCTGTCCAATTTTTTCTTTCCTCATCTTGTATTCTTTTTGTTTCCATTTCATAAAATTCCTGATTCGCAACATCCATTTGTAAGTCTTCAATATAATCTGCTAATTCTTGATTTCCATTATTTTGAGCTTCTTGTAATTTTTCTTCTAAAAAATCATAAAAGCTTTCCTTTCCTGTATTTATAAATTCTTTATAATATTCATCAATAGATTTAAATTCCATAATCTCCTCCTTGTTTCAGGTACAATTATCAAAAAGTAAAATTTTTCTTTTAATATTATATCATAAGAAATTTATTAATGTTAAAAATAAATAAAATGTCATAAAAAAATAATATTTTTATAATAATTCTGTAATATTTTAGAGGCCTAGTTTGACCCAGACCTCTAAGTTTATCCTATTCCATATTTTATAACTTCTTTAATAACTTCCGAATTCATTATTCTATCAAAAACATTACTTACATTCTTTTTATTTTCATCAGTGCTTGAAATATAATAATTTTCTGTAGTTTCTATATCTTTATGTCCTAGCACATCTGCAACATCTCGTATTTCTACTCCATTTCTTAAAATTGTAGTTGCATAACTTCCTC
>CAZHCX010000082.1:0-4893 GCA_964531445.1 uncultured Clostridium sp.
CATTTTTGATTGTTTTAAACAATTAAATCACCTCAGCCTTTCCGCCTAAAGCTTCGATTTCTTCTTTTGCTTTTGCAGTAAATCTTGTAGCTTTAACGTTTAATTTCTTTTCTAATTTTCCTGTTGCTAATATTACTATTCCGTCATTTGCTTTTCCGATTATTCCATCAGCTAATAATGTTTCAGCTGTTACATCTGTAACTGTTGATTTATTTAACATTGTTAATGTTACTTCTGTGAAGTTTTTAGCGTGGATGTTTGTGAATCCTCTTTTTGGTAATCTTCTATATAATGGTGTTTGACCACCTTCAAATCCTCTTCTTACTCCACCACCTGATCTAGCTTTTTGTCCTTTATGTCCTCTTCCTGATGTTTTCCCTAATCCAGATCCGATTCCACGTCCTACTCTTCTTCTTGATACTCTTTCTTCAGCTGGTTTTAATTCTCCTAGTTTCATTTTGTGCTTGCACCTCCTTATTCTTATGTAGCTAATATTTTCTGAGCTTCAGTTTTACTTCAGCTCATTAATTAGCTTTAATTTAATATCTTATAAAATTTCTTCTACTTTTTTACCTCTTTTTTTAGCTACTTGTTCAGCTGTTTGCATAGCTTTTAATCCTTCGATTGTAGCATAAACAACGTTTCTTGGATTGTTTGTTCCAATAACTTTTGTTCTTATATTTTTGTATCCTGCAAGCTCTAGAACTGGTCTAACGCTACCTCCAGCTATTAATCCAGTACCAACAGCAGCTGGTTTTAATAATACTCTTGCACTACCAAATTTTCCAACAAATTCATGAGGTACTGTTGTATCAACTATTGGAACTTCTACTAAGTTCTTTTTAGCTTCTTGTATAGCTTTTTTGATTGCATCTGGAACTTCAGCAGCTTTACCATTACCTACACCAATATGTCCGTTTTCGTCACCTACTACAACTACTGCACTAAATCTAAAAGTTCTACCACCTTTAACAACTTTTGCAACTCTGTTTATGGCAACTACTTTTTCTTTTAATTCGCTTTTTTCTTCCATGGGTTTTCTCCTTTCTTATTTTTCTAAAACTCTAATCCGCCTTCTCTAGCAGCTTCTGCTAATTCTTTTACTACTCCATGATAGATGTATCCACCACGGTCAAAAACTACAGTTTCAATATTTTTTTCTAATGCTTTTTTAGCTATCATTGCTCCAACTTCTTTTGCAGCTTCTTTGTTTGCATGTTTTGTTTTGATATTTTTATCTAATGTTGAACAACTAACTAAAGTATTTCCAGCAACGTCATCTATAATTTGAACATATAAATTTGTGTTACTTCTGTATACACATAATCTTGGTCTTTCAGCTGTACCAGATATTTTTGTTCTAACTCTTAAATGTCTTCTTGTTCTTTCCATTTTTCTATCTGTTTTCTTAACCATTTTTAACTCCCTTCTAGATTTTACTTTTTGGCAAAATCTAATTTAAAATTAACATATTTAATTTAAACTGGAATTTTGATAAGATTAAGTATATTGTGCATTTTTGTGAATCAAATTTCTTGAGATAGTACGTCTGTACATCGAAAGAAATTTGCTGAAACAAAAATGTGCAAGATGCTTGATATTATCGAAATTAATCTATTTACCAGTTTTACCTTCCTTACGTCTAATAACTTCATCAGCATATTTAATACCTTTACCTCTATAAACTTCAGGTGGTCTCTTAGATCTTACAACAGCTGCTGTTTGACCAACAACTTCTTTATCTATACCTCTAACGATTATAGTATTTGCATTAGGTACATCAAAAGTTATTCCTTCTGGAGCTTCAAATATAACTGGATGAGAATATCCTAAAGTCATATTTAATCCTGTTCCTTGTTTTGCAACCCTGTAACCAACACCATTGATTTGTAATTCTTTAGTGTATTCTTGTGTTACACCTATAATCATGTTGTTGATTAAAGTTCTTGTTAAACCATGTAAACTTCTGTTAGCTGGTTCATTGTTTATTCTTGTAACTTTAATTACATTATCATTCATTTCTAATGAAATATTTTTATGTATTTCTCTTTCTAATGTTCCTTTAGGTCCTTTTACAGTTATTTTGTGTCCATCTATTTTAATTTCAACACCTGTTGGAACTACTATTGGTTTATTTCCTATTCTTGACATTTTATTTCTTCCCTTCTTAAATTTATTTATGTCATATAGCTTTCGCCGATATGGATTGTATTACCAAACGTATGCTAATACTTCTCCACCAACACCTAATTGTCTTGCTTCTTTATCAGTTTTTAAACCTTGTGACGTAGAGATTATAGCAATTCCTAATCCGTTTAATACTTTTGGTAATTCCTCTTTAGAAGCATAAACTCTTAATCCTGGTTTACTGATTCTTCTTAATCCATCAATTACTCTGTTTCCTTTTTCGTCGTATTTAAGAGTAACTCTGATTATTCCTTGATTTTCATCTTTTATTTCTTCAAAAGCTTTAATATATCCTTCTTTGAATAATATTTCAGCTATTCCTGTTTTCATTTTTGATGCAGGTATATCTACAGTTTTGTGTTTAGAAGTGTTTGCATTTCTAATTCTTGTTAACATATCTGCTATTGGATCTGTAGTATTCAACTTTCATTCCTCCTTTTCTTTTTTGTTACTTCACGCTTTACCATTTATACCTTCGCCTATTTCGAAAATCTTTGATTTGGGGCTCCGGTGTATAAAATTGATTCAAAGTAGTAAGATGTGCATTTTTGCAAGTTAAATTGTTTGAGATTGTACGTTTGTACATTGAAAGCAATTTAACGACGTAAAAATGTGCAGATTGCTGCTTTCAATCGATTTTTATTACCAACTTGCTTTCTTAACTCCAGGAATTTCACCTTTATGAGCTAATTCTCTGAAGCATACACGGCATATACCATATTTTCTGATATAAGCATGTGGTCTTCCACAAATTTTGCATCTATTATATTCGCGTGTAGCGTATTTTTGTGGTCTAGCTTGTTTAACTTTCATTGATTTTTTAGCCATTATTTATTACTCCTTCCATTAAATTAGGCCTTGAAAGGCATTCCCATAAGTTTTAATAACTCTTTAGCTTCTTCATCTGAGTTAGCTGTTGTTACAAATATGATGTCCATTCCTCTTAATTTGTCAACTTTATCATATTCGATTTCTGGGAATATTAATTGTTCTTTTATACCCATTGAGTAGTTTCCTCTTCCATCGAATGAATTTCCTGAAACTCCTCTGAAATCTCTAACTCTTGGTAATGCTACATTGAATAATTTGTAAGCAAAATCATACATTTTATCTGCTCTTAATGTAACTTTGCATCCAATGTTTGCACCTTCTCTTAATTTAAATGCAGCGATTGATTTTCTAGCTTTTGTTACTACTGGTTTTTGACCTGTAATTTGTTCTATATCACGCATTGCATTTTCTAATGCTTTAGGGTTTTCTTTTGTATCCCCTAAACCAATGTTTAAAACTATTTTATCAAGTTTTGGAACTTGCATAACTGATTTATAATTGAATTTTTTCATTAATGCTGGAACTACTTCGTTAACATATTGTTCTCTTAATTTTTCCATGTCTAATTAGTCCTCCTCTCTTTTTATTCTTATTTTATTTTTGCACCGCATTTTTTACAAACACGAATTTTTACACCTTTTTCTTCGCTATATCCAACTCTTGTAGCTTTTCCACATTTAGAACATACTACATTTACTTTTGAACTTGGCATAGCAACTTCTACAGGTATTATTCCGCCTTCTTCTCCTTGTTTTCTTGGTTTAATGTGTTTTTTCTTAACATTTACACCTTTAACAACGATTTTATCAGCTTTTGGTATTACTTCTAAAACTTCTCCTGTTTTTCCTTTATCATTTCCAGATAAAACTTGAACAGTATCTCCTTTTTTAATTCTCATTAGAGATTGCCTCCCTTCATAAATTTTATTTTATTATAAAACTTCTGGAGCTAAAGATAAAATTTTCATATAATCTTTTTCTCTAAGCTCTCTTGCAACTGGCCCAAAGATACGTGTTCCTTTTGGAGTTCCGTCTTCTTTAATAATTACAGCTGCGTTTTCATCAAATTTTATATATGATCCGTCTTGTCTTCTTAAACCTTTTTTAGATCTTACTATAACAGCTTTTACAACATCGCCTTTTTTAACAACGCCACCTGGTGTTGCTGATTTAACTGAAGCTACTATAACATCACCAATGTTTGAAGTTTTTCTATAAGATCCACCTAAACATCTAATGCACATAATTTCTTTAGCACCTGTGTTATCTGCTACTTTTAATATTGTTTGTTGTTGTATCATCGTCTGTTCTCCCTTCTTAATTATTTTATAATTGCTTTTTCTACAATTCTAACTACTCTCCATCTTTTATCTTTAGAAAGTGGTCTTGTTTCCATAACTTCAACTTTGTCACCTTCATGGCATTCGTTGTTTTCGTCATGTGCTTTTAATTTATATGTTCTTTTTACAGTTTTTCCATATACATCATGTCTAACACTTGTTTCTACTGCAACAACTACTGTTTTATCCATTTTATCAGATACTACAGTTCCTGTCATTGTTTTACGAAGATTTCTTTCTTCCATGCTTTTTTCCTCCTCTTTCTAAATTACTAAGCTTTAGCTTCTGCTATTTTTCTTTCTGTTAATACAGTATTTATTTTAGCTATATCTTTTTTAACTTCTTTTATTTTCATTGGATTGCTTAATCCGTTTGTAGCTAAACTAAATTTTAATTTGAATAATTCTGATTTTAGTTCACCTAATTCTTTTTCTAATTCTGGTGAAGACATTTCTCTTATTTTACTAATCTTCATCATTTTCACCTACCTTTTCAGTTTCTCTGGCAACGAATTTTGTTTTATTAGGTAGTTTATT
>CAZHCX010000083.1:0-4878 GCA_964531445.1 uncultured Clostridium sp.
AATTTTTGACCATCTGCCATATCTAATATTTTATAATCTTTCCATTCATTTGCTAATTTCATATTTTTATAAGCTTAATAAAGCTATTCCTCCTTTTTCTAGAATAGCTTTATTTTATCATATTTTATTAAATTTTAAAAGGGTATTTTGACATAATGTTCTTGAAATTATCAAAGCTTAATATAAAGTTATCATACTATTGCTTAATATACTCATAAAACTAAATATCAAATAAAAATTAAATATTGATAACATACAAAATAAAACAGAAACGACAAATATAAATTTATGTCTATGTATAAATCTAGCCATACCACTTTGTTTTCTTTTTTTTGGTATTTCTAACCTGTCCAATTTTGCATTATACTTAACATTAAATACATTTTCCATATACACAATCCCCCAATTATATTTTCTTTTTATTATATATATGCTTTAGTTTTTTGAATTAGAACTTTTTTGTTAGAATTATTGTTTTACCTTCAAAATTATGATATAATTACAATTGTAACATTAAAATAAACGCATAGAAAAGGAGTACTCAATGATTAAAAAATTTTTAATTCTATTTGTAAGTATCTCAGCATTGTCCTATTTATATAGGATTCTTGTGGGTAAAAAACAGTTCTACTTTAATTTTTATACCCCAGCAGGTTATCGTGTTGATGCATCAGAAATTTTCTAACACTTTGTTATATTAACACAAAACCACACTTTTTAAAGACTATTGAAATATAAAATTCCAATAGTCTTTTTTTCTTTAACAGTTTATTACTTTTGTATTTCAATCTTTTAGTAAAACATTACCACCATTTAAAAATAATTATAACCGTTTTTATTGCACTTTCTGTAAACTTATGTTATAATATAAGCTGTATCAAGAAAAATCTTAAGCAGGAGGAAAAAAAATGAACAAAAAACGGTTGTTAAAAAAAGGAGCAGGAGTTATATCGTTATTTGTACTACTTGTACTAATATGCTTGATTGGGCACATAGTAAAAGATAACTTTTCAAAGTACTTTTTCAGCCCACTTCTTGGAGTCATTGCTATTAGAGTTTTAATTGTTATGGCTGTATATTATTTACTCAAATATATTATATATCTAAATATACGCCTTAACAAAACAACAAGAAGAGCAAAAAAAGAAACTGCAAGAAGAAAATGTGTACAAAAAGAGAACGAGGAACTCTTACATCTAATACCTAACGAAACTTTAATACAGCATTTAAACCGAATTTAATTTGGTCATTTTAGGGAGGTCATCTATTTTTTTGATGACCTCCCTCTTTAATTAATTATTTAAATTACTTCTTAATTCCTTTACAATCTCTCCATTAATTCCTTTAACCTCAAGCAATTCTTCATCAGATGCATTCTTTATTTTCTCAACACTTCCAAAATGCTTTAACAATGCCTTTTTCTTAGCCTCGCCTATCCCCTTTACATCATCAAGTTCAGACTTAGTAATAGCATTATCTCTCAATTTTCTATGATAGCTAATTGCCGTATCATGAACAGTATCTTGAAATCTTGTAATTAAATTCATCAAATTTTCTGAAATAGGAATTTCATTTCTATTTTCATCAATCAACGCTCTAGTTTGATGTTTATCATTTTTAACCATACCAAAAATCTTAATATCTAAATTTTCATATTTGCCAATTGCAGTCCTAATTGCCCTAATTTGAGTAATACCACCATCAGCAAATATTGCATCAGGCAATTTACCAAAACCAGAACCCTCTTTATCAATTGAATGTGCCAAACGTCTTGTTACAACTTCTTCCATACATCTTGGGTCATCTTGAGTTAAAACAGTTTTGATTTTAAATCTCCTAGATAAATTTTTCTTAATCACACCATCTTGCATAACGCACATTCCTGCAACCATAAATTCTCCGGAAATATTTGAGATATCAAATGTTTCAATTTTTCTTGGGAATCTATCCATCTTTAATGCATCCTTTAATTCCATAAGAATTTCTGATTTATCTTTTTCCTTATTCTCCAATGTAACTTTAGCATTATTCTCTGCCATCTCTACAAAACGCAATTTACCACCCTTTTTAGGACTTTTAATTTCCACTTTTTTACCCAATTGTGTGGATAACCACTCCTCAATTACTTCTCTATCCTGCAATTCTTCCCTTAACATTATTTTACTTGGAATATTAGGGTTATCCAAATAATACTGTTTAACAAAACCTGATAAAATTTCACTATCCTCCATATCTTTTAGTTCTGGAAAGAAATAATGCTCTCTTCCAATCATTTTGCTACCACGAACAAAGAAAATTTCTATACACACTTCTAAATCTGATTTATACAACCCAATAACATCAATATTATTTTCTGAAATATTAGAAACTTTTTGTTTTGATGATGCTCTTTCTATTGCCATTTTTCTATCACGAATTTCTGCAGCTTTTTCAAACTCCATATTCACTGAAGCTTCTTGCATTTGCCTATCTAGTTCTTTTAGAATTTTATCAGTTTTTCCTTCTAATAAATCAACAATTTCATCAATTTGTTTTCTATATTCCTCAGGTGTAACATAACCAACACAAGGTGCTAAACATCTTTTTATATGATAATTCAAACAAGGTCTTGTTGTTGATTTAAAATTTCTACATTGTCTAATTTTATATTTTTGTTTAATAAAATTAAGCATTTCTTTTGCAGCACCTGGATTAGCATAAGGTCCAAAATATTTTGCCCCATCATTTATTAACCTTCTTGTAATAATAACATTTGGATATTCAGATTTCACATCAATTTTTATATATGGATATGTTTTATCATCTTTTAATAAAACATTAAATTTAGGCCTGTTTTTCTTAATTAAATTACATTCCAAAATTAATGCTTCCGCTTCATTATCAACAACAATATATTCAAAATGATCAATCAATTTAACCATATTTTGAATTCTTTGTGTTTTATTTGTTTTTCTAAAGTATGACCTAACTCTATTCTTTAAAGATATAGCTTTTCCAACATAAATAATATTGTCATCTTTATCTCTCATAACATATACACCAGGCTTACCTGGTAATTTTTTTAATTCATCTTCTATAATAAACATAAATTTCACCTATTCAATATAACTTTTATCCATTATATCATAATGCAAGCTAAAAATAAACTCAGTACTTGCACATTTTTAGTTTTTATTATAATATAATACCATAAATTGAAAGTTGCATAAAAATGAACCAAAAGGAGGATTACTATGTGTGGAATTGTAGGTTACATAGGAACAAAAAAAGCTTGCCCTATTTTATTGGCAGGTTTAACTAGATTGGAATACAGAGGCTATGACTCAGCCGGTGTTTCAACAATAGAAAAATCAGGATTATCAATTATGAAAGATAAAGGAAGAGTTAAAAATTTATCAAATTTAGAAGGAATTGATAAATTAGAAGGAACAATTGGTATTGCTCATACAAGATGGGCTACACACGGAAAACCATCAAAAGAAAACTCTCACCCACATCAAGATAATTCAAAAACATTTAGTGTAGTACACAACGGAATTATAGAAAACTATAATGAATTAAGAAAATTTTTAAGTGATAACGGATACACTTTTTATTCTCAAACAGATACAGAAGTTATACCAAATTTAATACACCACTATTTTACAAAAGATACAGAAAATGATGATTTAAAATTTTTAAGAGCAGTAAAAAATGCTTGTTTAGATTTTAAAGGAAGCTTCGCAATTGAGGTTATATCAAACTTATATCCAGATAACATGATTGTTGTTAGAAAAGATAGCCCATTGGTTATAGGAACATGTGAAAATGAAAAATATTTATCATCTGATATTCCAGCAATACTTTCTTATACAAGAGATTTTTATCTTTTAAATGATTTAGAATTTACAGTTTTAACAAAAGATTCTGCAAAATTCTATGATAAAAATTTAAAAGAAATCAAAAAAGAAACACAAAATATTGAGTGGAACGCTTCTGCTGCAGAAAAAGACGGTTTTGATGATTTTATGCTTAAAGAAATTTATGAACAACCAACTGCAATTAGAGAAACAATTGGAGCAAAAATCAATTTAAATTCAAAATGTGAATTTGATGAATTACACTTTACAAAAGAATATTTATCAAGCTTAAATAAAATCTACATTGTTGCTTGTGGTACAGCTATGCATGCTGGATTAACAGGAAAAAATGCAATCGAAAAACTTTGCAGAATTCCAGTTGAAGTTGACATTGCATCAGAATTTAGATACAGAAATCCAATTATAGATGAAAAAACTTTATGTATCTTTATTTCTCAATCAGGAGAAACAGCTGATACAATCGCAGCTCTAAAACTTTCTAAAGAACAAGGAGCAAAAACACTTGCAGTAACTAATGTTATTGGAAGCTCTATAACAAGAGAAGCTGATTACTCAATGTATACACATGCAGGGCCAGAAATTGCTGTTGCATCAACAAAAGCATATACATCTCAAGTTATATTAATAAATATTTTAGCAATTTATTTTGCTGAAATGTTAGAAAACTGTGATTCAAAATTTTTAACAGATATGAAAAAAGATATTTTAGAATTACCTCAAAAAATTGAAGAAACACTAAAATGTAATGAAGAAATTAAAGAATTTGCTAAAAAAATTTATCAAGAAAAAGACGTATTTTTCTTAGGACGTGGAATCGACGAAACAGTTGCAAGAGAAGGATCTTTAAAATTAAAAGAAATTTCTTATATACATTCAGAAAGTTACCCAGCAGGTGAACTAAAACATGGTTCTATTGCTTTAATTGAAAATGGAGTTACTGTTGTTGGTGTTATGACTGATAAAGATTTAGTTAAGAAGACTGTAAGTAACATTCAAGAAGTTATTACTCGTGGTGCTA
>CAZHCX010000084.1:0-4781 GCA_964531445.1 uncultured Clostridium sp.
ATTATATAAATATAGGCATTTTATAGCAATTTAAAACATAGCTATACATGCCTATTACAGAATTTATAGTTTAATATTATTATCATTTAAGTGAGTGTAATTTAAATATCTGTTGATATTTTTCTCGCTTATTCCTGTTTCTTTGAATATTGATTGTAGGTTAGAATCAATTCCGTTTTCTGCAATATAAGATTTGAATGTTTCAAATTCTAAAGTGTCTTTTGGTTTGCATTTAGGGCAAACATCATCATTTGATACATAAAAATTTCCACATCTGCTACATTTGTTAAATTCCATAGTTATTCCTCCTAAATTTATCTTTTGACATTTTTGTGTGTATTGTATCATATTTTGTCAGAAAATAAAAGGGAAATATGTAAAAAAATTATATTTGTTGCAAATCTAAAATTATTAGTGATATAATTATTGTCGAATAAAATACAAAAGTAAAAGAAGGTAGTAAAAATGAAAAAAATAAACGGAATAATAATGCAATATTTTGAATGGTATATGGACTGCAACCAAGGATTATGGAATCAAATTAAAGAAAATGCTGAAAAATTATCAAAAGCAGGAGTTACTGCAATGTGGCTTCCACCAGCATATAAAGGGTTTGGTGGCAAAGATGAAGTTGGATACGCAGTTTATGATGTATACGATCTAGGAGAATTTGATCAAAAAGGAACTATCAAAACAAAATATGGTTCAAAAGATGAATACTTAGAAGCAATAATGGCATTAAAACAAGCCGGAATAGAAAGTTATGCTGATATAGTTTTGAATCATAAAATGGGAGCAGATGCACTTCAAACAATTCCTGCAACAAAAGTAGAATGGGGAAATCATAATGCAGAAAATGCTCAGAAAGAAACTGTAAAAGTTGCGACAAAATTTACATTTCCAGGAAGAAAACATAAATATTCGGATTTTGAATGGAATTGGACCGATTTTGATGGAATAGATTATAACAGTGCAACAAACGAAAATGCAATCTTCAAATTTATTAATAAAAAATGGGGAGACGAAGTTGACGAAGAATATGGAAATTATGATTATTTAATGGGCGCAGACTTAGATTTTGGTAATCCAAGAGTTGTAAAAGAATGTACAGATTGGGGTAAGTGGTATCTAGATTTTACAAAAGTTGATGGATTTAGACTTGATGCTGTAAAACACATAAATGCAGATTTTTATGATAAGTGGATTCAAGATTTACGTGAATATAGTAAAAAGGAATTATTTGCAGTTGGAGAATATTGGTCAGCAGAAGTTGATAAATTGCATAGATATATTACAGAAACAGAAGGAAAAATTTCATTATTTGATGTGCCATTGCATTATAATTTATATAGTGCATCAAAAGATCCAAATTATGACTTATCAAAAATATTAGAACATACTTTGGTAAAAGAAAATCCATGTATGGCAGTAACATTTGTTGATAATCACGACACACAACCAGGTCAAGCTTTGGAAAGCTTTGTAGAAGAATGGTTTAAGCCAATTGCGTATTCTATTATTTTATTAAGAAATGATGGTTATCCATGCGTATTTTACGGAGATTATTATGGAATACCACATAATGATATAAAGCCAATGGAAGTTTTAAATACATTGATGGAGGTTAGAAAAGAAAGAGCCTATGGAGTTCAACACGATTATTTTGACAATAATAATTATATTGGATGGACTCAAGAGGGAGATGAAGAACATATCAAATCTGGAATTGCTGTTGTAATTTCTAATGCAGGAGACGGTTTTAAAAGAATGTATGTAGGCACTCAAAATTCAGGTGAAGAGTATATTGATGTTTTGGGTAATTGTGAAGAAATTGTTACTGTTGATGATGATGGTTGCGCTAATTTTTCTGTTAAAGGAAAAAGTGTATCAGTTTGGGTGAAAAAATGATAATTTGTTAATAAAACGTTTCGTATATAAATATTAATTGTTATGGAATAAAATACTTTACATAAATTGACTTTTGCTTTAAAATTTGTTACAATAGGTTCATAACAGTTAATAGCAATAAAGCCAAGTATATTGGCTAGACAGGAGGAAATATTCATTGGTTTAATAGAAGACGAGGATAAGTTTAAATTTTCTTACTATGAGTTTAAATATGTAAAGCAAACAGAAAAAGAAATAATAGGAAAATATGACAATTTATTTGAATTTTCAATTAATTTAGAAGATTTTATTTTACCAGCAACCTATACTTACAGGGACATAGAAATTAACATTAATTATCAAATAAATGATCCTGCTAAAATTAAAGAATGTAATACATTGTTAAAAGAGGTTTTCAATGACGAAGGGTAATACCTTCGTTTTTTTATATAATAGGAAATTCCTCTGAATTTCCTATTATATAAAATCTAACTGCACACAAAATTATTTCATAATTTTCTTGTAATTTTATTAAAAAGATTGTAATTTATATAAAATTTTATTAAAATGTAGATGGTGATAATATGAAAAAATTAATAAAAAGTTTTAAATATGCATTTGAAGGAATAATAACAGGAATAAAAGAAGAACAAAATATGAAAATACATATATTTATGATGATATTCGTTATAATATTTGGAATTATACTTAAAATTAGTAAAATAGAATGGATAATATGTATAATTTTATTTGGATTAGTAATATCATTAGAATTAATCAATACAGCAATTGAAAATACAGTTGATTTAATAACACAAGAAACAAATCCAAAAGCAAAAATTGCAAAAGACACAGCTGCAGGAGCTGTGTTAGTATCAGCAATTGCATCAGCTGTAATAGGAATTATGATATTTTTTCAACCATTGGGGACGTTGATTAATTGGTTGTTTAATAGTTAAAATATCGAAAAACAATAAAAAAGTATTGATAAATAACAAATGATAATATAAACTGATGGCATATAAAATAAAAAGATAGTGTTAAGTAATCTATGAAAAAATAGAATATGAAAATATTATTAAGGATTTTAAATTTAGCACATTGAAAAGTTAAAAATATATCAAAAATTTGCATGATAAATAACTTCTGCTAGAAAGATTTTAGCGATATTTGAAAATGTTTTGTCAAGTGTAAAATGAACACTTGCAAGCAAGTGCACTTGACAAAGCGTTTTCAAATACTCTTTAGATCAATTAAGCAGAAATAAGGATAATTATTAAGTTACAAAACTTCAAGTTGTTTGTTTTGAAATAATTAATTCTTGAGAAAGTTTAATAAGCATTTGCCATTTAGCGGGCATAAGCTCAATATTATCAAGTTCAGGTATATGGTTTAAAACATCATTTTTAAAAGAACGATGAGGTCTTAAAAAATTGTAGTAAGCAACAAATAAGGCTAAGTGCGAGTTAGAACCAGCATCAGATCCATATCCATTTGTGACTTTGTAGGAAAATTTGAAAGTACGATTAAGTCTTTCAATAATTTGTTTAAGCCAACGATATTCGGTAGATACAGGGTCGTCATTAGTAAGCCCAACAACTTGAGTAACTTCAAAATCCATGTTATGAAGTTTAAATTGTTGTTCTGCTAATTTGTAAGAATTGTAGCCATCAGCAACAAATTTGAGAGCTTTGCCTGGAAATGTTTTAAATTTGTCAAAAGCCATTCTAAGAGCAAGAATACAAGGAATTGTATCACGAAATTCAGAAGAATGGTATGCAAGAATAGATTTTTTAATTGCATCAATAACAAACCAGACATAACGCCTGTGACCTTTAACTTTGGTATATGTTTCATCAGCAGCCAAAAAATTAGAAGGCTGATAATTAAAATTATCAACAAAAGGCTTGATAATTAAAGAAGCAGTATAAGAATAATTAGCAACTTGAACATGTGAAATTTTAATACCGTGAACTTCTTTAAGAACTTGGGAAGTTTTACGAGTTGATAAACCACAATTAACATTGTAAGTAAGGCATAGTCCCATAATCTCAGGAGAAAATTTCCTAAAATTAAGAGAAGAAATATTATTAGGCATGCCGTATAAATCAAGCTTAAAAAGATTAGTATCAAATTCTCTATAAAAGTAATGAAGTTTAAATCTTTCGGGATGTTGTTGATATTCAAGTTTATCATCATCAGAAAGACTAAATAAAGCATTCAAATAAAAATTACATTTAAGATTTATACATTTATGTACATTAAAATTTTTTCTAACTTTATAAAGAACGAGAGAGTGATTACAATAAGGACATTTATAGATGTGGTCATTATCAAAAATATTTTTTTTGTAAAAATGAGTATCACAAACTTTGCACCAATATTGACCACGACCACCAGTATTATCATAAATATAATCGCTTGGAGCATTGCAACAAGGACAGTGTAAGTTTTTAGGAACAATAAAATTACCACGATGTTTAATAGGTTTTAAAACCTTTCCATCATGTTCATTAGCATAATTTTTTATTAAAACCTTAAAATCTTTCTTTTCTGGTACAATAATTTTAGGAAGCTCATCGACTTTAAGTTTACGGTATTTAGGCGAGAAAAGCGACTTATCATCACCTTTTGAAAGATTATTTAAAGGTATATTTTTAACGATAAATTTAAATAAAAATAAAATTTGTTTATTAAGCTCTTGAATATGAGCTAGTAATAGAGGTATAATAGTATACATGATACACCACTCCTTTATGGATATTTGGTTATTGTTCGATACAATTATACCATAAAAAGAGGGGGGTATCATTTTTTTGATACAAAAAAGTGATACAATCCTTAAAAATACAGGAGTGTAGCTAAATAAAATATTAAATTAGTTTACACTACCA
>CAZHCX010000085.1:0-4601 GCA_964531445.1 uncultured Clostridium sp.
TATCTGCAAATACTGAGTAAAAATTAGATATTATTAAAAAAATTAACATTGCACTTAATATTATCTTCATAAAAAATTTATTTTTTTTCATAATATTTATCTCCTGAAAATTATTTCTATATAATGTAAAAAAGGTTATTAAATAACCTTTTTCTAATTATTTTATTTTAATTATGACCCACTAATATTAACTGTAAATGTTTTAATTAATTGTAATAACCCAGTAGCTCCAAACAATAATACTGCACCTATTATATAAGTTGTTAAACCTTTTTTTATATCAGCTTTTTCTGATGGAGCTGCAGATATGTATTTAATTGCTAATATAACTAACATTATAACCGCAATTCCTATTGCTATAACTTGTACAATTCCTAAAACTTGATTCATAACTACTGCAACATTATCTGCAGCTTTTGTTGGTTCAGCTTTAACTCCTCCTGGATTTAAATAATCAGCATCAGCTAATACAACACTTGATAAATTCATTACAATCATACTTACAATTAATATAACTGACATAATTTTTAAGATATTACTTTTCATAACAATCCTCCTTATTATATTATTATCAAATTAATTATAAGACATTTTTTAACAAATTACAATACTTTTTTTTAATTTTTATATTTATTTACAAAAAAATTAAAAAGGATTACAATAAGCAATCCTTTTTATACTTTAATGTTAAATAAAAAACAAAATTATTTTAATTTAATCGTGACAGTTAAAATTATCAACACGGGACTTAAACACTTTTGAATAAATAAAAATCTTAAAAACATTGGTAATGCCTACTTTTTTGTCAAATTTTCGATTTTTCTCTTGCGTACTTTCTCCGTACGTGTTGTAATAATTTCAATTATTGGAGGTCATAAATGAGAGTCAAGAAAACTATTAATAAGAATTCAACACATTATTGTATAATCAAAGATATTGTAAAAAACGGAAAACGTACAACTTGTGTTTATGAAAATATCGGCAATATTGATAAATTAAAAGAACGCGCTGGTGAAAAAGATTCTTTCGTATGGCTTGAAAATTATGTAAAAGATTTAAATCTTTTACACAAACAATAAAATTTACCTGTTCTTATAAAAAAGATTCAAATAAATTAATTGAAAAAAATATTCAATCCTGCTTTAATGTTGGTTATTTATTTCTTCAAGATATTTATTATAAATTAAAATTAAATGAAATTTGTGAAGAAATAAAAACAAAATATAGATTTAAATTCGATTTTAACGACATAATGGCAAAATTGATTTTTTCAAGAATTATTTTTCCTGCATCAAAATTGAAAACTTTGGAACTTTCAAAAATTTTTTTAAGGAACTAACTTTAATTATCAACATATAGAGATAGCTCTTCCTATTATCTGTGAAAACATGGATTTTATACAGTCTCAACTGTACAAGAATAGTGATAAATACATAAAAAAAATAACAAAATTTTATACTATGACTGTACAAATTATTATTTTAAAATTGAATAAGAAGATGGATTAAAGCAATATGGAAAATCCAAAGAAAATAGACCAAATCCAATTGTACAAATGGGATTATTTATGGATGGTGATGGGATTCCATTGGCATTCGATATCACTCCCAGGAATCGAAATGAGCAATTGACATTACAACCTTTAGAAGAAAAATAATTAAAGATTTTGATTGCACTGAATTTATTGTTTGTACTGATGCTGGACTTGCTTGAACAAGTAACAGAAAATTTAATAATATTAACAATAGAAAATTTGTTACAACACAAAGTTTAAAAAATTTAAAAGAACATTTAAAACAAGAAGCTTTAGACTTAAGCACTGGCTGGCATTTAACGGGTGATTCTAAAACATACAATATTTTTCAACTTAGAACTAATGAAAAACTAATTGAAAAATATTATGATAAAACTTTTTATAAAGAAAGATGGATAAATGAAAATGGATTAGAACAAAGGCTCATTGTTACTTATTCCATAAAATATCAACAATATCAAAAACACATCAGAAATAACCAAATTAATAGAGCCTTGAAAATAATAGAGAAAAATCCAACTAAGCTTGGAAAGCCTAAGCAAAATGACCCTAAAAGATTCATAACTACAACTAATGTTACAAAAGATGGCGAAATTGCTGATACAAGCTGTCACGCCTTAAATCAAGCTCTTATTGATGAAGAATCAAAATACGATGGACTTTATGCTGTATGCACAAATTTAACTGATTCTGTGAAAGATATAATAAAAGTCAATCGTAGAAGATGGGAAATTGAAAAAAGCTTCAGAATAATGAAAAGCGATTTTAAATCTAGACCAGTTTATCATACAAAAGATGAAATGATAAAAGCTCATTTTGTTACATATTTCTTGGCTTTAACAATCTATAGATATCTTGAAAATAAACTTGATGAAAAATATACTGCACCTGAAATAATTGAAACTTTAAGAAGTATGGAGATGAAAAAGGAGAAAAATAATATCTATATTCCAAACTATATTCAAACTGATTTAACAGATGATTTACACGAAAAATTCGGCTTCAGAACTGACTTTGAAGCCATTGATGAAAAAAATTAAAAAAAATTTGCAAAGATACAAAAAAATAAAAAAGTACGCATTTTTTATTTTTAACCTTTCAAAAGTGTTTAAATTGAGATTATACCTTAACTAATTTTTTTTTCAACATTTTTTTATAAATTTTTACTTATTTTCATATTTTTTAGTATATTAATAAAGAAAATTACTAATAATAACCACCCGTAAACAGGTAGTTTCAACATGCCCTCTAAGTGCATACAACATTGCGGCACCTTAAGGTGCTGCCTTTCACTCCGTTCAAGCCTTAACACATTTACTACTGTAGCACCCCCTTAAAAGGGTTATGACTTTCTCTCTTAGTTAATTTATCTTCTAGTACATCTTCTTTTTCTTGGTCTCTTATATATTTTCTAATTGTTGCTTCATTTAATCCTACTGTACTAACATAATAGCCTATTGCCAAAAAATTACAATTTTCATATTTGTATCTCAAATTTGCATGGTCTTTGAATATCATCATTGAACTTTTTCCTTTTAAATATCCCATAAAACTTGATATATTTTGTTTGGGTGGTATTAATAACAACAAATGCACATAATCTGGCATTAAGTGTCCTTTTACTATTTCTACTCCTTTTCGTCTGCATAAATCTTGTATATATCCTCTTATGTATATTCTTAATTTGTTATATATTACTTTTCTTCTGTACCTTGGTATAAATACTATATGATATTTGCAATTTCATTTAGTATGTGATAAAGTATTACGCAAAGATATCACTCCTTTCTGATATTTTGTTGGCTTGAACACTAACATTATATCACGGTTTGATATCTTTTTCTGTAAGTTTTAAAAACAACATTGGCATAGCCAACAGTTTTTTGTTTCGCTTGTTGCTCAACAACGCTAAAGCGAATAAAAAGGATTACAAATAAGTAATCCTTAAAAAAAAATATTAAATAAATAGCAACATTTTTAATTAATTTAATTCAAATAACAAATTAATACTGTTAATTTTTGCTTATTTAATCATCAAAAACATTTCCTAAAAGAAAAAACATAATAAATATAAATGAAAATATAAAAATTTTAAAAGTAATTTTAGTAATCCAATATATTATAATTAATACTATTGTAACTATCCAAATAAATAAAATAAGTAAAATCAAACTTACAACAATAGTAATTATAGGCATTATATAATCATACCACTTTATTTCTTTACTGCCCATATTTTTGGTTTCATCAATATTGTATAACAATAATACAATTCCCATAAATCCAAAAATCAATTTATTTCCAAGTCTTACAGAAAAATTAATTAGAACAAGATGCCAACCCTTTACCAGTTTATCTCCAAATGCTAATTTAGAAATTCTGTCTGCATAAGGTACAAACCGATTAAGTAAAATTAAAAAGATAAAAATTAAAATTGTAGTTATCCAATATCCTTTTTTTGTTTTAAAAAATGTCATATTTATTCCTCCATTCTGCTACAATACAAGTTAATTACTACAAATTCAAATAATTTCATTGCATAATATTACATTTAATAATTAATAAAAACATCTCCTTTTCTTATTCTTTTAATAATTATATAAAAAAGAATTTTAACTATAAAATCTCTTTATACTATTTTAACATTTTTTTACTTTGAAATCAACCATTTACATAAAAAATATATTTTCTCATTATTTCACAAAAAAAATATAAGACGAATTTGGGGCTACTTTTTCAGCAGCCTCCGAATTTGTCTTATATTTTCTGGCGGAGATGAGAGGGTTCGAACCTCCGCGCCCCTTTCGAGACCTAACTGTTTAGCAAACAGTCCCCTTCACCACTTGGGTACATCTCCATAATTATAAAATAAAAGATATAAAAGATTGAAACTATATAAATAATCGTCTTTTATATCTTTTTATAGTTTGGCGGAGAGGGTGGGATTCGAACCCACGGTAGGCTATTAACCTACGCCAATTTTCAAGACTGGTGCCATAAACCAACTCGACCACCTCTCCATTAACTATCGTCATATCCAACGACAGTTTATATCTTAGCATTTTTA
>CAZHCX010000086.1:0-4501 GCA_964531445.1 uncultured Clostridium sp.
ATAAAAAAAATCAAAGATATAATAGAAATAGTAGAATTAAAAAAAATAAAAAACTTAAAAAAACAAATAATTTAAGAAATAATATTTTATTTTTATTTATTTTTTTATTAATTATTTTTATTTTATATTTTTTTTTTAATAATTTTTTTATAAATAAAAACAATATAAATATTTCTAAAAATATTAATAATAATTATAATAATATTTCGGAAAATATTTTAGAAAATACTACTTCGCAAAATTCTGATTTAAAAAATGAATTAAATGAAAAAAATAATAAAAATCAAGAACCTATTACATTTACTATGACTGCAATTGGTGATACACTTTGTCATAATACACAATATTGGGATGCATACAATAAAGCAACTGATGAATATGATTTTTCTTATGTTTATGATGAAATTCGTGATTATACTAAATATTCAGATATAACAATTGGCAATTTAGAAACAACTTTTGCTGGTAAAGAAAGAGGATATAGTAATTATCCAACTTTTAATTCTCCAGACAGTTTAGCATCAGCTCTTAAGGGAATTGGTTTAGATGTTATTTCACTTGCTGGAAATCATGCTTTAGATTATGGATATTCTGGTTTATGTAGAACTATTGATGTTTTTGATAATGTTGGAATTGACCATTTGGGTACTTATAAAACTCAAGAAGAACAAAAAGAAATTTTAATTAAAAATGTTAAAGGTGTTAACATTGCTTTTATTAATTATACTTACGGGACAAATGGAATTCCGGTTCCTAGCGGAAAGGATTATTGTATAAATTTAATTGATAAAGATTTAATTAAAAAGCAAATTAATCAAGCAAAAGAAAAAAATGTTGATATGATTGTTGCTTGTATGCACTGGGGTACAGAATATAGAACAACAGCTAATGATGAACAAAAAGAACTTGCAGATTTTTTATTCCAAAATGGTGTTGATATTATTTTAGGAAATCATCCTCATGTTTTGGAACCTATGGAAAAAAGAAATATAACATTAGAAGATGGTACTGAAAAAGAAGTTTTTGTTGTTTACGCTTTAGGTAATTTTACTGCAGATCAGAGAGATGAAATTACAAGAGATTCTGCAATTTTGAATTTAAATATTACTAAAAAATCTGATGGAAAATTAAAAATAAATAAAGTTGATTATATTCCAATTTATATGTACAAAAATCCTAATGTAAGTATTCGTAAATTTAAAATTTTAGATTTGCAAAGAACTATCTATAATTATGAATCTGGCGCAAATACTTCTATCGGACAAACAACATATAATAATTTAAAAGTTCAATTAAATAAAATTAAAAGTATTTTAGGAAATATAGAATAATTTTAAATTGTCAAAAATAACCGTCCCTATTGATAAAAAAGCCTGTCAAATAATTGACAGGCCTTTTTTTATATTAATTTAACATATCTTTTTTCTTTAACCACCATGTTACTAATAATGTTAATGCTAATGATATTGCTATCATAATTATAAATCCAATTGGGCTATTTTGGAATGGTAAATTTACATTCATTCCCCAGAAACTTGAAACCATTGTTGGTATTGCTAACACAATTGTTATTGATGTTAAAAATTTCATTACTCCATTTAGGTTATTTGAAATTATTGAAGCATAAGCATCCATTGTTCCGTTTAAAATATCGCTATATATTTTCGCCATTTCTATTGCCTGCTTATTTTCGATAATTGCATCTTCTAGTATATCTTCATCATCTTCATATAATTTGATTATTTTTCCTCTCATTGTTTTTTCCATAACAAGTTCATTTGATTTTAATGATGTTGTAAAATATACTAAACTTTTTTCCAAACTTAATAATTTTAATAATTCTTTATTTCTCATAGAATTTTTTAATATATATTCTGCAATTTCCGTTTCTTTATTTATTTGTTTTAAATACATTAAATAATATGATGAATTTAAATATAATATTTGAAAAATTAATTTTGATTTTTTATATGTTTGTAAATTTTTTATTTTTTTCTTTTCAAAATCTTCTATTACTTTATTTTTTCTTAATGATACTGTTATAAAAAAATCATCTCTTACAACAATCATTCCTAAGGGCATTGTTGTATATATATCATTTTCTTCATTTTTTTCTATTATTGGAACATCAACTACAAATAAAATTGTATTGTCATCATCTTCTACGTCAATTCTTGCTTTTTCTTCAAAGTCTAATGCGTCCCTTATAAATCCATCTTGTATATTTACATTTTCACATACTGTTTTTATTTCGTTTTCTGATGGGTTTATGAGGCTTATCCAGCTCCCTTTTTTGAATTCTTTTATTTCTTCTGTTTTTTCTGTTTCCATATCTGTATGATATATTTTTAACAATTTTCCCACCCCTTTTTATTTTTTGTAGCCAATCTTTAATTTGTTCTTGACATTTTCTTTTTTTGGTACTATAATAATTTTGTCTTATGCATCATTAGCTCAGCTGGTAGAGCAGCAGACTCTTAATCTGAAGGTCCTCGGTTCGAAACCGAGATGATGCACCAATCTTAATTATTATATGATATTTTTTTATATTTATCAAGTATTTTAAAAAAGAAGATTAGTTTTCTAATCTTCTTTTAATTATTTTCTACCATATTTTTTATAGTTTCTGAATTTGTATTTGTTTCTTCTTTTTTGTCATCTTTTTTATTTTCTGCTGGTTTTTCTTCTGTTTGTTTTGGTTGTTCAGGTTGTTTTTCTGTAACTTGTTGCGTTTGTTGTGCAGGCTGTGTTTGTTGTACCGGTTGTGTTGGTTGATTATTTTGCACATTGTTTGTATTTAAATTTGTTTGTGTTCCATTTGTTCCTCTTAAAATAATTCTTTGCATTGCATTATAAGTATCTTTTGAAAGTAAGTTGCTTGAAACAACTTTTCCATTTAAACTTTTTACAATATATGTCTCTGTTATTATTCCATTTGCACCTTTTTGTTTTACTTTTTCTGTTCCTGCTGGTAATGAATTATCATCAACATATTTTACTGTAAATGGTATTGTTGAAATCGTTTTTGTATTAAAAGATACATCATATTCATTTTCGTCTTTTATACCATAAATTGAAACTGTTGCAATTCCATTTGAACAGCTTGCTTTTATTCTTACTGCTGTTTTTCTTGTATTTTTAAATTTAAAATCTGTTAATCCATATACAACTGTTGCATCTCTTCCTGCTGGTGTATATGATGTTACAAACTGATGATTTCTTCTTTCTACTATATCCATATTTGCTTTTAAAACTGAATTATATAATGTAGATGATATTTGACAAATACCTCCACCAATTCCATCAACAACTTCTCCATTTTCATATACTTTTGCATTTTTATATCCTGCAGCTGGAGTTCTTTCTCCTAATGTTTTATTGTAAGAAAATGTTTCTCCTGGAAGAACTACTTTATCATTAATTTTTCTACAAGCAATTCTTAAATTTGTTGTTCTGTCAGTATTTCCACCATCATATTTAGTTGAATATGTTCCTAATAAATCAGGAAATGCTTCTGATCCTATTTGTGCAATTGTTACTTTTGGCTTTGTAATTGTTAATTCGATTTCATATTGCTCTTTCTCTTCTTGTAAAATTGTTTTTGCTTCTTCTAAATTAAAGTCTACACCTTCTACTTCTGGATAAATCGTAAATGGCTCTTTTGTGTAGTAAGCGTCTTTTACTTCTTTATGAACTTCTTCATATATTTTTTCTATATTTATTTCTTCTGGTTCTTTATTAATTACTGGAATTTCAATATTTTGTTCTTTATTATTGATATCTTTTAAATTTAATTTTAATTTTTTTATTAAATTTTCTGTATCAATTTTTATTCCTTCTTTTCCGTTTGTGATTATTAATTTATTGCCTTCTATAGAATATCCTGGTTCTACAACTATTCCTGGAATGTTACTTCCTATTTCTTCAATTTTATTTTTTGCTTCTTCTTCATTTATTGTCATTTCAACTTCAATATTTTTCTTGCCCATCATTGCAAATAAAATATTGTAGTTATTTGAAAAGATATTTCCGTCTTTTCCTATATTTATAGCTTCTTCTATTGCTTTATCTGTATTATAATTTGTTTCAATTAATTCTGGATTAATTGTTGTTTCAAAGTCTTGATATTTTAAATTGATATCTTTTTGTTTCTTCTCGTTATAGATTGATTCTATTTTTGATTTAGCTTCATCTTTAGATAATCCTGCTACATCAATGTTTTCAATTTTTACACCACTAACAATTTTATCATTATTTAAATTCATAAATGAAAATATTGTCGAAAATATTAAAAGTAATATAATTAAAATTCCAACTATAATTATTGGCATTAATTTTTTTGAATTTTTTTGTTTGATTCTTTTTGTCTCAACATCCTCTACTTCTTGGGATAGCTCTTCGTCTTCTTCAACTTTTTTATTGGTTGATTTTGAAATTTTAGACTCCAACTCTTCCCACTTTAAATTTCCTTTTTCCATAGTATTTTCTCCTTTTATTTTAT
>CAZHCX010000087.1:0-4468 GCA_964531445.1 uncultured Clostridium sp.
AAAGTAGAAAGCCTCAAATGCTTAGAATACAAGGAAAAGATGGCAAAAGTGTTAAGCCATCTGCACCAATGATTTTAAGAAGTAGGTACTTATACCTACTTTTTATTGTGCCTAAAAACTTCTAATATCAACATTTTTGAAAAATATGCAAATTTATAAATGTATATAGATGCATTAAAAAAGTATCTGCGCTACTGTACTTATTACTGTACAATTTGTCTGAGGTAATTATAGAATATGTAGAACTTACAGCAAAAAAAATTATGTATGAAATAGAAAATATAAGTGTTTTATTAAGATTAGCAGTAATTAATAACAGATTAACAGAACAGCAAGCAGGATTTTTAGAAGAAGAGTTTTGTAGAGATATAATTGAATGTCAAAATATATTGTAAAAAAATATACTTTATGCTAGAATAAAAATAGAATTTGACAAATAAAAGGAGATTTTGATGAATAAAAAAATTGTAGGATTATACAGTACTATTCATTTTTTTGTGGATTTATCTTGTGCTGTATTAGTTAGCAATTTGGTAACGCAAAAAATGGGAGCAGGGACAAATTTGTTTATCGCAATACTCATATATAATTTCTTTGCTTTTGCAATGCAATTACCAATTGGGATTTTAGCAGATAAAATAAATAAAAATGCTATTTGTTCAGCAATAGGATGTATTTTAGTAGCAATAGCATTTGGATTTGCTAATTATGGAATTATATCATGTTTAATTGCTGGGATAGGCAATGCTATGTTCCATGTTGGTGGAGGAATTGATGTACTTAATATAAGTAATAAAAAGGCAACCTTATCTGGAATTTTTGTGTCAACGGGAGCAATGGGAATATTTTTAGGTGGAAAATCTTCTTCAATTGGATTTGATAAATATTACATAGTTATTTTAATTTTATTACTTTCAGCAGTATCGTTATTTTGGTTATATAAACAAATAAAGAATAAGGATAGTATAAAGAATGAGAATGTTATCATTCCTAAATTGAATACAACTGAAATAATTGCTATTACTTGTCTAATTATAACAGTTGTAATTAGAGGATATGTAGGACTAATATTGGCATTTGACTGGAAGAGTAACTTTATATTAGCTCTGATTTCGATTTTTGCAGTGGTTTTTGGAAAGATGTTAGGTGGAATAATAGGAGATAAAATTGGATTTATGAAAATTTCACTAATATCATTGATTGTTTCAGCAATATTATTTATATTTGCATTTAATAATAGTGTTCTTGGAATATTAGCTATATTATTCTTTAATATGACAATGCCAATAACATTAACTGCATTAAGCAATATATTATTTAATAATAAAGGTATGGCTTTTGGTTTATTAACGGTAGCATTATTTATAGGTGCTGTTCCAGTATTTTTTGGATACGAAAATGTAATATTTACTCAAGTTGGCTTATGTGTTACTACATTAATATCAGCTATTGTTTTGTACATCGGAATAAAAAATTATTATACAATTATGGAGAAAAAAGAATGATTATAAGTTTGATAGTTTCGCTATTACTAACAATTATAATTGAGATTAGCATATCTTTTATAATTGGTATTAGGGAAAAAGAAGATTTAAAAGTGGTTTTTTGGACTAATGTTCTTACAAATCCAGTTGTAGTATATATAGCTAATTGTGTAAAACTATTAAATAATAATGTAATATACAATATCATTGTGTTCATAATGGAAGTATTAGTTATTATCGTTGAATTTAGTATTTATAAAAAATTCCTTGACTATAAAAAGAAATCGCCATTATTGATTTCAAGTATAAACAATATTATATCTTTTTCATTAGGAATTATTATAAGTAAAATTATATTTTAAATAAAAGGAGAAATGTTATTATGAAAAGGTTTTTAAGAAAAGTATTAGAAATGGTTTCTATATTGATTGTTGGGTATCAACAATTTTGTTATGCAGATGTAATAGTTAACGATCCAGTAGATGATATTAAACCAATTATTTTTTTAATAGGATTTATAGGAATTATTATATTAATAATATCTGCTATATCATTTTTTAGTTTAAAAGCGACTATAAAAAAGCAAAATACACCTGAATTTGATAGCGAAAAATCAAAAACGATAAGTACAGAAGAATTTGAAAAGAAAAATAATAGAATACAAAGAAGATTATATATGTGGGGAATGATACTAGCTATAATTGGATTATTATTTTTAGCTATGTCTGAAGAAATTTCAGCAATAACATTCTTTATTCCAATAATTTTATTTATTATATCTTTTATTATAAGGTTAAATAAAAAGAAAAAAATATCAAATATTATTTGTGCTATCTCTGTAGTTTTAGTTTGTTTAATTGGTGCATGGGTAGGAATATCAAATAAAATGATAGAAAACTATAATAAACAATTTTTACAGTATCAAAAGAGTGAAAGTACCTATTGGGCTAGTCCAAGATATGTATCTGATGTAGAAGGACTAATAAACACTACTATA
Source organism: uncultured Clostridium sp. (assembly GCA_964531445.1). GTDB lineage: Bacteria > Bacillota > Clostridia > TANB77 > CAG-508 > CAG-269. The sequence goes on from CAZHCX010000087.1 coordinate 2,482, forward strand.
AAAAATAATAAAAGTGGCAGAAAAACAATAATAATTTATGAAAAAACAAATTATACATCTCCAGACGAATTAAGACAATTGTTGTCAAAAATAAATACCAATAAAAGTTATTCTTTGAATATAAAATATGATAATAATTATGATTATATTGAATCTATTACATTATCATCATATGTTAATAACTGGTAATAATTAATAAATGATTTAAAGGAAAAATGGAAATAATCAATGAAAAGAGTAATAATACTAGTAATAACATTTATTACAATTTTATTAATATTTTTAATGTATAATGTAATATTTGTACATAATTATAAGATTAATATTGAGTCAGCAAGTGCGTATTATCCATTTACATCTAGTTTAATGCAGGATATTTATGAACAAAGTGATATGGTTAAATTAGTTTCAACTACTCAAGCATATAACCATATTATAAATGGAAAAACGGATATTATTATAGCAACGGCACCATCTGAAGAACAAAAAGAAATGATAAAGAAGTCTAATGTTTCTTTAGAATATAAACTTTTATATTATGAACCTTTAGTAATATATCTTAATAAAGAAAACAATATAGACAATTTAAGTATTAAAGACATACAAGATATATATTATAATAATTTAGATAATTGGAATACTTATCAATTAGAAAAGAATAATGGCAGTCAAACATGCTTTGAAAGAATTGTAAAAAAAAATGAATTAGGTAAGAATCATTATGAAATAAATACTATGCCTAAAATTATTGACGAAGTAGCTTCAGATAAGAAAGGTATAGGGTATGCTTTTTATTCATACTATTCAAAAATGCACATAAATGATAATGTGAAAACAATTAATGTTAATGACAAAGATATAAAAGATAAAGATTATCCATTATTATTTGAAGTATATTTAATATATAGAACTGATAATAATAACGAAAATATTTTTAAAATTTTAGATTGGTTAGAAACAGAAAAGGGACAAGAATTTACTGTATATATTAGATAAAAAATAAAGCTCTGAGAGCTTTATTTTTTTAACCATAATTCTTTTTTTCTTTCTTCTTTTTTTATCTGTTTTACTAGGTTAATAAAAGTATTTTAGGTCTGCCTACTAAAATCAGTAAATCTCAATAAAATGTCCGTTACTGTACTTTGACTGTACACAGCAAAATGCAAAACAACTAAACTGTTGATGTATAGCGCTTTTAAAGTATTTGATAAGATACATAACGTTGCCCATCTGCACCAAGGTAATATCAAATTTAGGGTAATCTATATTTGATATTATTTTTTTATCTTTTAAAACATTAAATTTGCTATTTCAAGCAAAATGAGTTATAATTATAGTATAAAGTCTTGTATTATCCTTTTAAACTATGGATATGACATAAAAAGAAAAAGGAGGAAACAAAAATGGTAGAAAAACATTTTCTAACAGCAGCAAAAAATACCGCAGAAAGGAGCAAACAACGGTTAGAAAAGGAATCAGATCAAATCTCAAAGGAGGTAGAAAGTTTATTTCATTGGATTCTGAGTAGAATAGAGTACAGAATTGAAAATTCGGAAAATCCGAGCAAATTCTATTCTCTTGAAATAAAGGAGGCCTTCAGATATGAAGATGGAACTGTTTTGATTGAAGATGGAAAAGATTCAAGTTATTATTCAGCTTTTACGAAAGGACAAGACTTTTTTAATGTAATAGTTGAAGTTTCTAGAATCTTCAATGAAATTGGAATTTCCAAAGAAGGAGGATACAGTTACTATTCTGTATGTGTGACACCATCTTTTAAGAGGAATAATGAGACAGCTTATATTAGGGTCAATTTGTCTCTGATTTAACATCTAAAAACTACCAAAATGGGCATGAGTGAAATATTTTCACTCATGTTTTCTTTTTGCTCAAAAGTCTATAATTCTTATTAGATTAAAATAATAATTATAATTCACAAAAAATTCACAAAAAAATTAGCAGAATGTATTGACAAGTGCTAAAAAAG
>CAZHCX010000088.1:0-4418 GCA_964531445.1 uncultured Clostridium sp.
AAAAATGTTTACAGATTACACAAAAATATTCATAAAATCAGGTGATGGTGGAAACGGTGCAGCAACATTCAGAACAGAAAAATATGTAGCTGCAGGTGGACCTGATGGAGGAGACGGTGGAAACGGTGGAAATGTATATTTCATAGTTGACAAAGACCGTAACACACTTATAGACTTTAGATACAACAAAAAATTCAAAGCCAAAAACGGAGAAAACGGAAGTGGAAGCAGATGCAACGGTAAATATGGAGAAGACTTATATGTCAAAGTTCCAATAGGTACAGTTGTAAAAGATGCAGAAACAGGAAAAGTTGTAGCAGACTTATCAACACCAGGACAAAAAGAATTAATACTAAAAGGTGGAAGAGGTGGAAGAGGAAACTGCCACTTTGCAACACCAACAAGACAAGCTCCAAGATTCTCAGAAGGAGGAGAAAAAGGAGAAGAAAAAGAATTAATACTAGAACTTAAACTATTAGCAGATGTAGGATTGTTAGGATTCCCAAATGTAGGAAAATCAACATTTTTATCAACAGTAACAGACGCAAAACCTAAAATTGCAAACTATCACTTTACAACAATCAATCCAAACCTAGGAGTTGTAAAAACAAAAGGTGGAGACGGTTTTGTAATAGCAGATATACCAGGAATTATAGAAGGAGCAAGCGACGGTGTAGGACTAGGAATTCAATTCTTAAGACACGTAGAAAGAACACGTCTACTATTACACTTTATAGATGTATCAGGTGTAGAAGGAAGAGACCCTATTGAGGACTATAAAACAATAAACAACGAACTTGCAAAATACAGCGAAAAACTAACAAAACGAAAACAAATATTAGTAGCAACAAGAATCGATATAATGCAAGACGATTCAAAATTAAAAGAATTAGAAGAATTCGCTAAAAAAGAAAAACTAGAACTATTCAAAATATCATCAGTAACAAGAGATGGCGTACAACAATTAATAGACCATGTAGCAGAAGTTCTAAAAACATTACCAAAAGAAGAATTAGTTGAAACAGAAGAAAGAGTAGTATACACACTACAAGAAAAAGACCAACAATGGGAAGCATACGAAGAAGGCGGAATATTCTATGTACAAGGACGAGCAGTCGACAGACTTATGGGAAGAATAAACATTGAAGATAATGAATCAATGTACTATTTCCAAAAATGCTTAAAGAATATGGGAATAGAAGCAAAACTAAAAGAATTAGGTATCTGTGAAGGAGACACAGTTAAAATTTCTGACTGGGAGCTTGAATGGTACGAATAAAAAAGAGGGATTGAGGGACGTTCCTTAAAATCCCTGTTTAAAGGGAACGAGGGACAGTCCTTGGTTTCTTAATATGATTTGGGAGTTTGAAGGAGTGTCCCCAAATCCCTTCTAGAAGGGATTTTAAGGAACGTCCCTCGATCCCCTTTTTGAGAGGAGAATTATAAAATGAGTGAAAATAATCAAAATAATAATGTAAATGAAGTAGAAGAATTAGATATAAACCACTTAATGCAAGTAAGAAGAGATAAATTAAGTGAATTACAAGCGCAAGGAAAAGATCCTTTTGAAATTACAAAATTTAATAGAACAAATACAGCTGGAGAAATAAAAGCAAATTATGAAAAATTTGAAGAAAAAGATGTAACAGTTGCTGGAAGAATTATTGCAAAAAGAATTATGGGTAAAGCTTCTTTCTGTACAATTCAAGATTGTGATGATAAAATTCAAAGTTACGTTAGTATAAATGATTTAGGTGAAGAAAGTTACAAAGCTTTTAAAACTTATGATATTGGTGATATTATTGGTATTACAGGTTTTGTGTTTAAAACAAGAACTGAAGAGATTTCTGTACATGCTAAAGAGGTTACATTACTTTCTAAATCTCTAAGACCATTACCAGAAAAATTCCATGGGTTAAAAGATCCAGATTTAAGATACAGACAAAGATATACTGATTTAATTGTAAATCCAGAAGTTAAAGAAAGTTTTGTTTTAAGAAGTAAAATAATTAGCAAAGTTAGAGAAATTTTAGCTGAAAAAGGTTTCTTAGAAGTTGAAACACCAGTATTAAATACAATTTCTGGTGGAGCTACAGCTAAACCATTTGTAACACACCATAATGCATTAAATATTGATATGTATTTACGAATTGCACTAGAATTAAACTTAAAGAGATTAATTGTTGGTGGGTTTGATAAAGTTTATGAAATTGGTAGAGTTTTCAGAAATGAAGGTATGGATGTTAGACATAACCCAGAGTTTACTGAACTTGAATTATATGCTGCATACCAAGATTACAATGATATGATGGATATAACAGAGGAAATATTCTCAAGAACAGCTCAAGAAGTTTTAGGTACAACAAAAATCAATTATCAAGGACAAGATATTGATTTAACACCAGGATGGAAGAGAATTACTATGATTGATTCTATAAAAGAAGCTTGTGGAGTTGATTTCCATACAATAGAAACTGACGAAGAAGCTGTTGCGTTAGCTAAAGAAAGAGGAATAGAAATTCCTGACAAAACAAAGGAAACAAGAGGAGATGTAATTAGTTTATTCTTTGATGAATATGTTGAAAAAACATTAATTCAACCAACATTTATTTATGAATATCCAGTTGAAATTTCGCCACTTGCTAAAAAATGTCCAACTAATAAGAAAATGACTGAAAGATTTGAAGTATTTATTGGTGGACGTGAATATGGAAATGCATTTTCAGAATTAAATGATCCAATTGATCAATATGAAAGATTTAAAAAACAAGTTGAAGCTAAAGAGGCTGGAGATGAAGAAGCTGGTATGATGGATGAAGATTATATTCAAGCTCTTGAAATTGGTTTGCCTCCAACAGGTGGTTTAGGTATTGGAATTGATAGATTTGTTATGTTATTAACAGATGCTGGAACAATAAGGGATGCTTTATTATTCCCTACAATGAAACCACTAAATTAAGATGTTAATACAATTATAAATGAAGTTAAAGACCTAAATTGAATTCGAAATTTTAGGTCTTTAATACTAAAATAGGAGATTAATATGATTTTAGAAAACAAATTAAATATTACAGATCAAGCTGAACTTGCAAGAGAAGAAGAAAAAATAAGTAAAATAAAAGCAAAAGAAATGTTTGAAAATGGATTCTTGAATTCTTTACAAGCAGGTACATTTGAAAGTTTGAAAGAAATTCATAAATACTTATTTAATGAAATATACAATTTTGCAGGAAAATTACGAAAAGTAAATATAGCAAAAGGAAACTTTAGATTTACATCACTTGTATATTTAGATGAGTCTGTAAAGAATATAGAAAAAATACCACAGTCAACATATAATGAAATTATTGAAAAATATGTTGAAATGAATATTGCACATCCATTTAGAGAAGGTAATGGTAGAAGTACAAGAATATGGCTTGATTTAATAATGAAGAAGGAATTAAATTTAGTAGTAGATTGGAGTAAAGTAGACAAAACGGATTACTTATTAGCAATGGAACGTAGCCCGATAAAAGATGTTGAAATTAAAGAATTATTGAAACAAGCTTTAACAGATAAAGTAAATGACAGAGAAGTATTTATGAAAGGTATAGATAATAGTTATTTATATGAGGGTTATATGACATATAAAACAGAGGAATTATAATTTTTAGAAATTATAAATATTGAAAAAATGTGTAAAATAATTGCTTTATAATGTGAAAAATGTGTAAAAAATTATAAAAATATCTTAAAAAACGTGTATTTTTCTTGTACATATGTTATACTATATATGTCGGAGATGATAAATATGTATAGAATTATAATGGATAAATTAATAGAATGGAAAAATAATAAAGAGAGAAAACCACTAATTTTAAGAGGTGCAAGACAAGTAGGGAAAACATATATAATAAAACAATTTGGAGAGGAAAATTATGAAGGAGTCGCATACTTTAATTTTGACCATGACACGAAGTTATATAAAAAATACCAAACAAAAAAGATTCAAGTTTAATTGAATCTTTTTTGTTTAAATAGACTATTATCTTCTTCTTTTTGAAGAGTTAGAAATAAATAGTCTTGCAACAATTACTCCAGGGCTTATTGTAAGAATAAGACAAATAATTGAAGACACTGTATCAATTCCAAAGTAATATAAGTAATATGATACAATAAGTGATAAAATAATTGTTATAATAATTGAAATAAATGCTAAAAACTTATCAAACATAAAATTACCTCCTGAAAATATTTATTTTAAAAAGTGCCTATATATCAACCTGTGAAACAGGATTATTAAAACTTATATTTACATAATACCACTTTTTTGATAAATTTTCAAGAATTTTAGCCTATAAATTTACATAATTGCATTTTTAAATAAAAATTAAAAAATTATATTCAAAAAAATAAAATTATGATACAATCGTAGC
>CAZHCX010000089.1:0-4211 GCA_964531445.1 uncultured Clostridium sp.
TTGGACCCACCGGTTATGAGCCGGTTGCTCTGACCAACTGAGCTAAGGGAGCATTAATATTAAAATGTGTATTGCTCAACGCAAGATAAAGTATAAACTATTTTTAGAACTATGTCAATAGTTTTTTGAAATTTTTTGATTAAATTTTGTATTTTTTGAGGGACTAGAAACTTAATTCATAATCCCTCAATATTTTATTCAAAATTATCAAATTAATAATTTTCTCCTCTTCCTTCTGGAAGTGCTGGGTATTGTAAAACAACTCTAACTTTAAACGCATATTTTACAGCTCTTACTATTTTGCTATTTTTAATTCTTTGCCATAATGATGGTTTTGCTTCAAATGTTGTTTCTTCTATATATTGTTCTTCAGTTTGAGCTTGAACTTGTTCTTGTACAGGAACTGTTTTAATTTTTTCATCTGTTATAATAGTTTCAACTTCTTCTTGTTTTACTTCTTCAACTTTAGCTACTTTTTCTACTGGAGTAGGTATTGTTTTTAATGCATCCGCAACTTCAATTCCAATATAGCTTAATGCTTTTGATCTATCTTCTATTCTTTCCATATCTATTTCTATATGTAAGTTTGATTCAAGATTGTTTACTCTAGCATTTAATAGTTTTATTGCATCTTTGTAGTCTTGTGACTCCTCGTCTTTGCATTTTCCTACTATATTTAACGTATCTATTATATCTTCAGAGAAACTTGCTTCAGCTTCTTTTACTTTATTTTTCCAACCTTCTTCTTTGTTTTCAACTGCTTCTATTATTTCTTTTAATTCGCCAGCTAAACCTATATTTTCTTCTCTTTGTCTAATTAAAGTTTCTATTTTCTTTGTATTTTCTTCAAATTGATTTGTTGCAAATTCAACTAACTCATAAGCAGCTTTGTATACACTGCTAGGGAAATTCTTTTTTTGCGGATATTCAATTAAATATGCTTTTATTGATTCTATTAAGTCCTTAAAGTATGCATCCTCTTCTAATTGCACAATTTTCTTCTTGCTCTTAGGATTTATCATCTTTTGAACTTTTTCTATATTAGATAATATTTTTTCTTCCGTGATTACCATTCTCACGTTTACTATGCCAGATCTAGACATTGTAAACAACCTCCTTATCTTACGCTTAATTGCTTTTAATGAATTTTCAGTATAATTATACAATATAAAACAAAAAACTACAATAGAAATATCATTTTTTTATTTTACATTTTTGTTACACAATTGTAATATTTTTGTAATATTCTATTCTTTAATTCCCTTTATTATTGTATTTTCAAATTCTTTGTATAATTTTATAATTTCTATATCTTTTTGACTTTTCATTTTATAAACAAGCGTTGATGCTATAATTCCGTAGATTTCTGATGCAATTGCTTTTGCGTCTCCTTTTTTTATTTGTCCCTTTTCCATTCCTTGTTCTACTATTTTTTCAATTTTATCGATATATTCGTAAACGTATTTTTGACACATTTTATTTCTTGCTTCTTTTCCATAAAGTTGACTAAGCAAAATTGTAATAAAATCTTCATATTTATTTACTATTTTTATTTCGATTAATACTATTGCTTTTATTTTATCAATATAATTTTCTAATTTTGATGTTTTTATATCAACACTATTTTGTAATAGTTTAATTCCCTCTTCAATTAAAAAATTAAAAATTTCCTCTTTGCTTGAAAAATGATAATAAAGTGTTCCTTTTGCTACGCCAACTGTTGCGGTTATTTCTTCAACACTTGTTGCATCATATCCTTTTTCTGCAAATAACTTCATTGAAGTTTCAAATATCTTTCTTTTTGTCTTATTCATTCAATTCTCCTAACTTTTTTCCTATTATATATTTATTGTTATAATATTTCAAGTTTTTATTTCATAAAAATCTTTACAAATTTTAATAACTAATATAAAATAGCATTATAATAAGAAAGAATTTGTTTCTTATTATAAATAAAAACTTAAAAATTGGCAAAACTAATAGAAAAAAATTTGGAGGAAAACGAATGAAAAATAAAAATGAATTAAATTTTAAACAACTTAAAATGACATGCGACACAAAGATTTTCAACTTTGACACAACTGCCGAATTACCAAATATCACAACAGGAATTGGACAAGAAAGAGGAATAAAAGCTTTGGAATTTGGTCTTCAAGTTGATGTTAAAGGATATAACCTTTATCTTGAGGGTCCAAATGGTGTTGGAAAAACAATGTACACAAAAAATTATTTAGATAAAATTTCTAAAAAGAAAAAAGTCCCAAATGATTGGTGCTACATTTATAATTTTGATAATCCTAATGAGCCAATTGCTGTTTCTTTGCCTGCTGGTCAAGGTAAGGAATTTAAAGAAGCAATGGATGGCTTTATATTAGAAGTAAAAAAAGATATTAAAAAAACTTTTAACACAGATGATTTTGAAAAAGAAAAAGCTTTAATTAAACAGGAATTTGAAGAAAGACGTTCTAGCATCTTGGAGCAATTGAATATTGATGCTTCAAAACATAATTTTCAAGTTAAATCTTCTCAAAACGGAATTTATATGATGCCAGTTGTTAATGGTAAAGCTATTGATGAAGAAGAATTTGATAAATTAGATAATTCTATAAAACAAGAATATGAAGAAAAATCAACAATTGTTCAATCTCAAATTATGGAAGCTATTGAACAAATTAAAATAATCGAAAGACAATCAGATAAAAAAATATCAGAATGGCAATCAAACATTGCTCTTCTTACAATAAATGTTCATGTTAATTATTTAAAATCAAAATTTAAGAGAAATAAAAAAATTACAAAATTCTTGAACGATGTTAAACAAGACGTTTTAAAAAATATTTCATATTTTGTTGATGAAGATAAAGAAAAAGAAAAGCAACAACAATCAAATCCTGTTAATAAAAAAACAGATCCATCTTTAAATTATAGAGTAAATCTTTTTGTAGACAACTCTAATCACGAAGGTGCTCCTGTTATAATGGATTCTAATTATTCATATCACAACATATTTGGTGTTCTTGAATACGAGAATTACTTTGGCTCATTAAAAACAGATCATACAATGTTAAAACCTGGTCTTTTGCAACAAGCTAATGGTGGATATATCATCTTCCAAGCAAAAGATTTATTACAAAATAGTATGTGTTACGAGGCATTGAAAAAAGCATTAAGAATTAAACAAGTAAGTATAGAAAATGCGGTTGAACAACGTTCTTCTATGGTTATGGTTTCTTTAAAGCCTGAGCCAATACCATTAGATATAAAAGTAATATTAATTGGAAGTAGCAGCATTTATCAAACTTTATTAGCAATGGATTCTGATTTTAGAAAACTATTCAAAATAAAAGTAGAATTTGAAGAAGATGCACCATTTAACCCAGAAAACGCAACAAAACTAGCTCAAATAATTCATGATTTCTGTGAAAACGAAGGGTTACCTCATCTTGATAAAGCTGCAATGGCAAGACTTGTAGAATTTGCATCAAAACTTGCAGGAAGTCATACAAAATTATCTACTAGATTTGATGATATAATTCAAGTAGCTGTAGAAGCATCTACATGGGCAAAACTTTCAAAATCAAAAATTGTTACTAGAGAATTTGTTGATAAAGCATTAGCAGAAAGAATTGAAAGAGTTAAAAAATTCGATTCAAAATATATAGAAATGATTAAAAATAATTCATTATTGATAGATACATCTGGTTCAGAGATTGGAACAATAAATGGTTTAACAGTTATGACAATTGGAGATTATTCATTTGGAAAACCTGTTAAAATCACTGTAAATACTTATACAGGAAAATCAGGAATAGTAAATATAGAAAGAGAAGTTGAACTTTCTGGTTCAAGCCACTCAAAAGGTGTGTTAATATTAAGTGGATATTTAGGCCAAATGTTTGCACAAGACATTCCATTATGTTTAACAGCAAGTATTTGTTTTGAACAATTATACAATGGAGTTGATGGAGATAGTGCATCAAGCACAGAACTTTATGGATTGCTTTCTAGTTTATCTGGAATTCCAATAAACCAATCTATTGCTGTAACAGGTTCAGTTAACCAAAAAGGACAAATACAACCAATTGGTGGTGTAAATGAAAAAATAGAAGGTTATTTCCAAATATGTAAAATACGTGGATTAACTGGAGAACATGGCGTTATGATTCCTGTTCAAAATGTTGATAATTTACAACTTTCTGATGAAATTGTAG
>CAZHCX010000090.1:0-4128 GCA_964531445.1 uncultured Clostridium sp.
CATCAACACAAGTAGGAGCTTGTATAGTAAGTAATGACAATAGAATTTTATCAATCGGTTATAATGGAGCACCAAACGGATTTCATGATGATGATTTTCCATGGGCAAGAGAAGGAGAGAATTTAGACACAAAATATCCTTATGTATGTCATGCAGAAATGAATGCAATTTTAAATTATAGAGGAAGTAAAAAAGACTTAGAACATGCGAAAATATATGTGGATCTATTTCCATGTAACGAATGTGCAAAAATAATTATTCAATCTGGAATAAAAGAAGTAGTTTATTTATCAGATAAATATGCAGCTTCTGAAAATAATATAGCATCTAGAAGATTATTTGATAGTTGTGGTGTTAAATACAGAAAAATTGATTTACCAGAAGGAAAAACAATAGAAATAAAATTATAGGGAAAGAGGGACGTTCCTTAAAATCCCTTTTTCCAGGGATTAGGGGACACTCCTTTTTTAAGGAGTGTCCCTCGTTCCCTTCTAGCAGGGATTTTAAGGAACGTCCCTCAATCCCTCTTATTTCAAAGTTACTACTGTAACTCCCATTTCGCCTTCGCCATAGGTTCCGATTCTAAATGATTTTACATGTGGGTGAGTTTTTAAATATTTGTGAATTCCTTCACGTAGTTTTCCAGTTCCTTTACCGTGTACGATTCGTACTGTTTCTAGTTTTGCTAAGTAGCTGTCATCTAAGAATTTGTCTACAACAAATATTGCTTCGTCGACGTTTAGTCCAATAACATTTAATTCTGATTTTACTGTTTTTGATTTTGCAACAGTGTTGTATGATGCTGTTGAACCAGTCTTTTTATTTGTTGATTGTTTATTTAAAGTGTTTCTTGATTTTTCTAAGTATTTTATATTTACGTTTGTTTTCATTATTCCAATTTGAACTTGTACTTCATTTGATTTTGATACATTTGTTAGTACAATTCCTTCTTGCCCAAATGTTGTTATAAATACTTTTGTGTTTGGCTTAATTTCTTTTATGTCTAAAGAATTTTTGCTAGAATTAGAGTTAGAATTAGCGTTGTTAGTATTGTTATTATTGTTTAAATCTTGGTTACTTGCTATAAGTGATATGTTTTTTATATTTGCATTTAGTTTGTTTCTTAAATTATTTAGTTCACTTGAATTTGATGAGTTTTGCATTTCTGAGATTATAGATGATGCTTTTTCTTTGGCGTCAAGTAAAATGTTTCTTGCTTTTATTTTTGCGTTGTTGATAATTTCTTTTTCTTGTTCTATTAAGTTTGAATTGTCTCTTTCTAGCGATTTTCTTAAAGCTGATACTTTTTCAAGTTCTTCTGTAATTTTGATTTTTTCGTTTTCTATTTTTGATTTATTATCATAAATGTTTTTTAATAGTTCTTCAAAGTCAACGTCTTTTTTGCTTAGTCCTGATTTTGCGTTATTAATTATATTTTCTGAAAGTCCAAGTTTTTTACTAATTTCAAAAGCGTTACTTTTTCCTGGTACACCAATTAAAAGGTGATAGGTAGGTGATAATGTTTCTATATCAAATTCTACTGATGCGTTTTCAAATCCATTTGTTACTAAAGCATATTTTTTTAATTCTTGATAATGTGTTGTTGCAACTGTTAATGAATTATTGTTTTTGAAATGATCTAGTATGCTTATTGCAAGTGATGCACCTTCAATTGGGTCTGTTCCTGAACCTAATTCATCAACTAAAATCAATGAATTTTCTGTTGAATTGTTTACAATGTCAACAATATTTTTCATGTGAGATGAGAAGGTACTTAATGAATCTGAAATACTTTGGTCATCTCCGATATCTGCAAATATTTTATCAAAAACGTATAAACTTGTTTTTTCTTCTGCTGGTATGTTAAGCCCACTACATGCCATTGCAGTTAGTAAACCTATTGTTTTTAATGATACGGTTTTACCACCAGTATTTGGCCCTGTAATTACTAATGTATTGAAAGTTTTTCCTAATTCTAGTGATATTGGAACTGCAATTTTTTGGTCAAGTAGGGGATGTTTTGCGTTTATTAAATTGATTTCTTTTTTATCGTTTATTAAAGGTGTTATTCCATTTAAAAATCTTGAATATTTAGCCTTTGCAAAGATGAAGTCAAGATTTGCAATGTATTCAATATCATTTTTGATTTCTTCTGCATAAGGATAAAAAAGTTTGCTTAAACTTTGTAAAATTCTTTCAATTTCTTGGTTTTCTTCAATTTTTAAATTAGAGATATTGTTGTTTAATTCAAAAACTGAAATAGGTTCAATAAATACAGTTGAGCCTGAACTTGAAACATCATGTACAAAACCTTTAATTTGGCTTCTATATTCATCTTTTACTGGTATTACATATCTATCATTTCTAATTGTTACTACATTTTCTTGAATGTATTTTGAATAAGATGAAGAGTGAATAATTGTATTTAGCTTTGTTTTGATATCTTGTTCAGTATTACGAAGTTTTTTTCTGATAGATGCAAGCTCTTTTGAAGCTCTATCATCAATATTGTTTTCATCAATAATGCAAGTGTTAATTCTTTCAATAATTGATGCGTTTGAATATAGATTAGAAAAGTAAATTTCTAATTTTTGGTATTCAGAAACATCAATGAAGTCTGTAAAGAAATATTTTTTTAATTCATCAGATATTTTTAAAATGTCTGTTAATTCCAATATTGACTTTATTGAAAGTGTTCCATAGCTTTCTATTGTTTTGATGTTTACTGTATTGTTAGCAATTTCAGAAAGTGGGGGAGTATTGCATCTGTATAAAAGGTTTACGGCTTCTTCTGTTTCTTTTAATGATGCTTGTACCTCTTCTTTTATATTTGAAGGCAATAAACCTAAACATTTTTCTTTTCCTAAATAAGTTACTGAGTAGTTTGCTAGGTTTTCTAATATTTTATTATATTCTAATTTATCTAAATATTTTTTCATTTTATCAAGTCCTTTAAAATCTAATTTTTATTGATATTATTATACATACGTTGAAAAAATAAGTCAATTAAAAAGTACTACAATTTGTAGTACTTTCTTAAATTTTATATATGAGTATTTATGATTATTTGTTATTATTTACGATTTGGTGGGATTTTTGCAATTATTCTACCTGCAAAATCATTAAAGTTTTGAGTTTGTAAAATAACTTTTCCAGGTCCAACTAATCTTGTTAAGAAAAGACCTTCGCCACCAAAGAAGATGTTTGATAATCCTTTTACTGTTTCAATTTCGTAAGAAACAGATTTGTCAAAAGCAACAACATTTCCTGTGTCAACTTTTAAAACTTCTCCTGGAGCTAATTCTTTTTCTACTAAGTCTCCATCAACTTCTAGGAAGGCATAACCTGAACCAGTTAGTTCTTCTAATATAAAACCTTCTCCTCCAAATAATCCAGCTGAGAATTTTTTTGTTAGAGTAACTTTTAAATTAACATTTTTTTCAGAGCATAAAAATGCTCCTTTTTGAGCTATAATTCCATTAGGGTGTTCAGATAAATTAACAGGAACTACTTGACCTGGTAATGTAGATGCAAATGTAACTTTTGCATTATCTCTTTCAGCAGAATACATATTCATAAATAATGATTCTCCTGCAAACATTCTTCCTAAGCCTTTCATTAGTCCACCGTTTGTGTTTGTAGACATTTTAATACCTTCTGTTTGCCATGCCATTCCTCCTGATTGAGATACGATTGTTTCTCCAGCATTTAATGTCATTTCTACTGCAGGTACTGTTTGACCTATAATTTCAAATTTCATAAGATTCCCTCCATATAAATATAATATGAGTTAAATATATATAAATAAGGAATTTTTGTCAATTAAATTTTGAAAAAACCAATGAGGACGTTGATTATTTGGTTGATAATTTAATATTATAAAAATTTTTAAAAAATGAGGTGAAAAATTTTGAAATAGGGTTGACAAAGTGGCATAAATAAGTTAGAATATAGAAGTGCCAGAAAACAAGCACGTATGCTATGGTGGATGTAGCGTAGTTGGTTAACGCGCCAGTTTGTGGCACTGGAGACCGTGGGTTCGAGTCCCATCTTCCACCCCAGTTTTAATTTAATATATTGGGCTGTAGCCAAGCGGTAAGGCACCAGACTTTGACTCTGGCATGCGCT
>CAZHCX010000091.1:0-4083 GCA_964531445.1 uncultured Clostridium sp.
CATTGATGCTGGTAAAACAACAACAACAGAGAGAATATTATTCTATACAGGTAAAGTTCATAAAATAGGAGAAACTCATGAAGGATCTGCTACTATGGACTGGATGGCTCAAGAACAAGAAAGAGGTATAACAATCACTTCTGCTGCTACAACATGTTACTGGAATGGAAATAGAATTAACATTATCGATACTCCAGGACACGTTGACTTCACAGTTGAAGTTCAAAGATCTTTAAAAGTTCTTGATGGTGCAGTTACAGTTTTAGCTGCAAAAGGTGGTGTACAACCACAAACAGAAACAGTTTGGAGACAAGCTGATAAATACAATGTACCAAGAATGGTATATGTAAACAAAATGGATATAACTGGAGCTAACTTTATGCTTTGTGTTGATCAATTAAAAACAAGATTAAAAGCAAATGCAGTTCCAATCCAATTACCAGTAGGCGCAGAAGACAACTTCCAAGGTATAGTTGATCTTATTAAAATGAAAGCATACATCCAAGATGATAAATTAGGAGAACACATCGTTGAAACAGATATTCCAGAAGATATGAAGGAAGAAGCTGAAACATGGAGAGCTAATATGATTGAGGCTGTTGCTGATCAAGATGAAGAATTAATGATGAAATATTTAGATGGTGAAGAACTAACAGAAGAAGAAATCAAAAAAGGTTTAAGAATGGGAACAATAGCAAACGCTATAGTACCTGTTACATGTGGTTCTTCATACAAAAACAAAGGTGTACAAGAATTATTAAATGCAGTTGTAGATTTTATGCCATCACCATTAGATATAGCTCATATCAAAGGTGTAGACATGGAAGGAAATGAAGTAGAAAGAAAAACTTCAGATTCAGAACCATTTGCAGCATTAGCATTTAAAATTGCTACAGACCCATTTGTTGGAAAATTATGTTTCTTCAGAGTTTACTCTGGAACATTAGAAGCTGGTTCAACAGTATTGAACTCAAGCAAAGATAAAAAAGAAAGAATTGGTAGAATTCTTCAAATGCACGCAAATCACAGAGAAGATATAGACAAAGTTTATGCTGGTGATATTGCAGCTGCAGTAGGTTTAAAAGATGTTACAACTGGAAATACTCTATGTGATCCAGATCATCCAATAATCCTAGAATCAATGGAATTCCCAGAACCAGTTATCGATATAGCTATTGAGCCAAAAGACAAAGCAGCTCAAGAAAAAATGGGAATCGCTTTAGCAAAATTAGCTGAAGAAGATCCAACATTTAAAGCTTATACAAACCAAGAAACTGGACAAACAATCATTGCTGGTATGGGTGAATTACACTTAGATATTATCGTTGATAGATTAAAAAGAGAATTCAAAGTTGAATGTAATGTAGGTAAACCACAAGTTGCTTACAAAGAAACAA
The DNA here is from genome assembly GCA_964531445.1 of uncultured Clostridium sp. GTDB lineage: Bacteria > Bacillota > Clostridia > TANB77 > CAG-508 > CAG-269. Next base: position 1,398 of record CAZHCX010000091.1, read on the forward strand.
TTAGAAATAAAGTAAAAGTTCAAGGTAAATTTATTCGTCAATCTGGTGGTAAAGGACAATATGGTGATGTTTGGTTTGAAATGGAACCATTAGAACCAGGTAAAGGTATAGAATTCGAAAGCAAAATCGTTGGAGGAGCTGTACCAAAAGAATATGTTAAACCTATTGAACAAGGTATGAGAGAAGCTGCTGAAAGCGGTATCTTAGCTGGTTACCCAGTTATAGACTTTAAAGTTTCATTAGTTGACGGTTCATACCACGAAGTTGACTCTTCAGAAATGGCATTCAAAATTGCTGCTTCTATGGCTTTCAAAGAAGGTTGTAAACAAGCTAAATCAGTTATATTAGAACCAATTATGAAAGTTGATATAACAGTTCCAGAAGAATACATGGGAGATGTTATAGGAGACGTTAACTCAAGAAGAGGAAGAATGGAAGGAATGGATGCAGAAGACGGAATGCAAGAAATTCATGCATTTATACCATTATCAGAAATGTTTGGTTATGCAACAGACTTACGTTCAAAAACTCAAGGTAGAGGTTCATACTCTATGGAACCATCTCATTACGAAGAAGTTCCAAAATCAGTTCTTGAAGCTATTGTTGCTTCTCGTAAAAAGGACTAAAAATCAATCTAAATTCATCATTTTGCACATTTTGATTTCATTCAATTGTTTTGATGTACACACGTATTATCTCAAATAATTGCAATTATCAAAATGCACAATATAACGAATTTATATCGATTTAATAAAATCACTTGCATTTTTAACAGAAATGTTGTAAAATGCAAGTACAAAAAATAATTTACGTTATTAAATTTTAAAAAATATGGAAATACAAAAAGTATTTCAAAAATTAAAGGAGGAATTTTAAAATGGCAAAAGCAAAATTTGAAAGAAATAAGCCACACGTTAACATCGGTACAATCGGACACGTTGACCATGGTAAAACAACAACAACAGCAGCTATTACAAAATATTTATCATTATTAGGAAAAGCTAAATTCGAAGCTTACGATCAAATCGACGGAGCTCCAGAAGAAAAAGCTAGAGGAATCACAATCAACACAGCACACGTTGAATATGAAACAGACAACAGACACTATGCTCACGTTGACTGCCCAGGACACGCTGACTATGTTAAAAACATGATTACAGGTGCTGCTCAAATGGATGGAGCTATATTAGTAGTTTCAGCAGCAGATGGTCCAATGCCTCAAACAAGAGAACACATCTTATTAGCTAGACAAGTTGGTGTTAAATACATCGTTGTTTACTTAAATAAATGTGATATGGTTGATGATCCAGAATTATTAGAATTAGTAGAAATGGAAGTTAGAGACTTATTATCAGAATATGGTTTCCCAGGAGATGATATTCCAGTTATAAAAGGTTCTTCATTAGCAGTATTAGAATGTGCTTCTCAAGATCCAGAAGATGCAACATATGCTCCAATGAAAGAATTAATGGCTGCAGTTGATAGCTACATCCCAACACCAGAAAGACCAGTTGACCAACCATTCTTAATGCCAGTAGAAGACGTATTCACAATTACAGGACGTGGAACAGTTGCTACAGGTAGAGTAGAAAGAGGAGAAGTTAAATTACAAGACGAAGTTGAAATTATCGGTTTATCAACAGAAAGAAGAAAAACTGTTGTTACAGGTGTTGAAATGTTCAGAAAATTATTAGACCAAGCTGAAGCTGGAGACAATATCGGTGTTTTATTAAGAGGTATTGATAGAAAAGATATCGAAAGAGGTCAAGTTCTATGTAAACCAGGAACAATTCATCCACATACAAAATTCACATCTGAAGTTTACGTTTTAACTAAAGATGAAGGTGGAAGACATACACCATTCTTCAATGGTTATAGACCACAATTCTACTTTAGAACAACAGACGTTACAGGTGTTATCGAATTACCTGCTGGAACAGAAATGGTTATGCCAGGAGATAACGTTTCAATGACAATCGAATTAATTACACCAATCGCTATCGAAAAAGGATTAAGATTTGCTATTCGTGAAGGTGGTAGAACAGTAGGTTCAGGTGTAGTTGCTGATATTATTGAATAATTATAAATAAAAAAGAGCTTCGGCTCTTTTTTTTTGCAAAATTTCAACCATGAGTGATGTTGTTTATTTGGTTGAAAAAAATTCTAAAAATCTATTGCATTTTATACAAAAGCATAATAAAATAGATATATTATAAATAGAATATACAAAACAGTTTGGAGGAAATACTAAACATGAAAATAATTTTAGATGCAATGGGCGGAGATAATGCACCAGATGCAAATATTAAAGGAGCATTAAAAGCAATTAATAAAGTTAAAGCAGAGGTTGTTTTAGTAGGAAAAGAAGAAGTAATAAGAAGTAAAATAAAAGAATTTACTGGTAAAGAAATGGAACAAGTTTCAGATAGATTAAAGATTCACAATGCTACGGAAACAATAGAAATGGAAGATCAACCAACAGTTGCAATTAAGCATAAAAAAGATTCTTCAATGGTAGTTGGGTTTAATATGTTGAAACAAGATGAAGGAGATGTTTTCATTTCAGCAGGAAATTCTGGAGCATTACTTGCAGGTGCAACATTAATTGTTGGAAGAATAAAAGGAATAGACAGACCTGCTTTAGCAGGAATATTACCAGCGTATAAAAGTCAATTGATATTAATGG